>NC_013965.1 GCF_000025685.1 Haloferax volcanii DS2
TCGACGGTGTCGGTGATCCCGAGATATAGGAGAGCGAACGACCACGACAGGACGTTTAGCGTATGCTCTTTCCCGTCTAAATCGCCGTCCTCGAAGGCTTCCGTTCTAAGGTCCTCGTCGAGTTCCGAAACCAGGAGCGGCATATCATGTAGGGCTTCATGGAGCCGCTCGACTATCGCTCGCCGGCGTTCGTATCCTGCCTGTTTGCTATACTCCTTCGGTTTTTGGAGATACCGGCGGTCGGCCGGTGACAAAATCCCTCTTGCCCTTTCGTCAAGACTCATGCTTTACCAATCACATCTTCATGTCCGTAATGCTTTATACGTTGTGCCCTAAAGCGGGATATATGTCTGCCACGGACACGCGGATTCCGGTGTCGAAGGATGTGCGGCGCGACCTCCGGGTTCTCAAGGCGCGGGAAGGCCGACGGTCATACGATGAGACAATTGCGGTGGTGCTTGACGCATATCTCTCTGAGAAGGTGGATTAATAAACTATAGTCGTGACTAGCGAACTAGTTGAATCAAACGACGCCGGGAGCACACGAGTCTGCCAGGACTTCGCTCCTATCGGCGTCGAAGGATGCTTACGCGGACACGGCGGGCGGGTGGCCCGTTGTCCTAACTCAACCAATGTGGTTGGGGCTTATGGGATTATCGGATTTTCACCCGGCGTTAGTGTTCGCACAAAAGCGACACTAAATGTACGATACGGACGATACGACGGCACACGAACCGACTGAGAAGCGAAGCCTTCGCTTTGCGACTGACCTCGAGGCGGACGTCTCGCTTACAGACTGGACCGCCCTTCGGGTTCATCGAGTAATCTTCGACGAGACAGAGAGTCAATTTGCGCTTCTCGAGGCACTACAAACAGCGGCGGACGGTGTCGACATACTCGAGTTTGAACACCGACTGTCGAGTTGTGGGTTTGACGTCGATGGGTCAGTCGTGAAACTTGCACGACGAGCTGTCGCCGGCGAGAGACGGGCTCTGTGGGACTTGATTCGGTATGCGCGACGGTTGGGACATGATGAGATGGGACAGCCACAGAGCGCCTTAGAGGACGCTCTCGCGTTCACTCGTCTATTGGGCTATAGCAACCCTCAACAGACGATAGCAATCGGTCTCAATGCGGCTTTCAGAGAGACGCGGCGCGACCAGGCCGACGAGATTATCGAGTACGTTCTAACGCTGTCTGAGAGCGTCGACGTGGTCCTTGGTGGGTCAGAGATCGACCGAGTGTACTTGCACAACTACTACGGCGATATTCTCCCATCGAGTGTTACGAATCCGTGCAACGACACCCGTAATGATTACTCCATTACGACGCTCGTCGACGTGGTTGGGACGGACGGACTTGCTGTCGAGATACTTCGGACGGTAGGTGAGACTGAAAGCGGACACATGGCCTACAGCGCCCTACAATCGGCGTTCAGTCAGTACGATAGGACCACGGTCTCGCGGCGATTGAACGAGAAGCTAATCGAGTATGGTCTTTGTGAGAAGTACGGCGCTCGCGGAAACCTACGAATCGAGATTCTCGACAAAGGAGCGTTGTACCTCGAAGAATTAGCCAAAGAGAAAGAGCGACAAAAGGCCCTTCAGGACTACGTTACGAACACCCCAAAACCAAACCACAATACCCGTGTAATCACGGACCGCCCTCGGGGAGGGAGGGAGGACGACCACCGACCGACCGCCGAAGGTGAGGCGTCGACGACGCCGGACGGACGGGTTCGCTTACCTCGGTATCACGGTGTGGACTATCTTTCGTACGCAGAGACGGTCTCAGCGGCGAAGACACCGCCGAAGAAAGGCGTTAGTGTGACAAACTACCCTGTCGAACCCAAATCTGACCGGGGAGAAGCCGGGTGGGGCTACCTTGAGGACGAGAATACGCTCGTCGTCTCTGCAGAGTACGACTCTGCCATGTCTCATGTGGTGATGATTGCACGAGCGTTACTCGATCCTAAGACGTTCGACCAGGTCCTTACCGAGGACCGTCTCGCGGAACTTGATGGACTAATCGAAGATGGGACGTACGTTCGTGGGTCTCGAAACCTCGGGTGGTTGGCTGACTCTGTCGACTCGGCGGGTGAGTACGTCGACGTCCTCGAGGACGCGAGAGACGAGCTACTCGACATGACGCGGTCACTTGCACATGAGGACTACGAGTGTGAGACGTCCGAGTACCTGAGTCGAATCACGAAAACGGCGATGGGTCTCGCGGGAACCGCGTTTCACGTCCTCGATTTACTCGATATTGACGTCGTTTGGGAGGCTCGCTTACCCGACTACAACCGACACCCGGAGCGATACGGGGAGGACAATGCCGAGTTGTTAGCAACGACGCTTGCGAAGAACGCGCCGATTGCGGCGACGTACGGGAACCACGTAGTCCGGCGACTGTTGTTTGAAGACCGAGACGAGAAGCGACGTCAGTCGTTCGACCCTGTCGTCGACGCGAGCAATCCGTATGCGAACCTGATTGCGTCGATCTCGGTGGTTGGTGACTTCGGGAATCGGGCGGACCACGTCGCCGGCGTAATAGAAGACCGACTGTCGAACCCTGGGGAGATTCACGAGGACGCGCCGGAGATTGCGCTCAAAGTCCCTGTGGTCGTCGAGCATGGTCCGAGTACGGTTGCACGAGTAACACGGGCAATGTGTCGGGCGAAAGGTCTCGACGCGACGAGAGACGCGATACGGCTATTCTCTGGGTTTGCACGGACACCGTACGACGTAGCCCACGCAATCGGGCGAGGGTTGTCTCAAGAAGCGACACCGAGAGAGATTCGGAGTAGCGAAGTACGGCTTTCACTCGCGAGTCTCCCGTCGAAGCGTCTCTTAGAGGACGCAACCCCCACGGTTCGGGCGATGATTAGTACGTTGCTCGCGACGAATCTGAGCCTTAGCAAGACAGAGTTAGCCGAGAAAGCGGGAATCTCGACGCAGTCGGTTCGGAACCACTTACCGACACTTGTAGCAATGGGGTTAGTCGACGAGACCGAGGGTCAGTGCCGACTGAACCTTTCGTTCACAGACGAGCAAGAACGCCACAAGCGGATTCTTCCATCGTTCATGCTGACCGAGTCGTTCACTCGAGACGTCCTCTTTGAGACGCTAGAAGCGCTTGATGAGTTGACCGAGGAGGTAATCGAGATATGGGTACAATGCGGACCTAACGGGCTACCGGACATCGACCGTCTCCATACGATGTACGACTGGGTAGACTGGGTACGTCCCTTACTGTCGAGTCTAACCGAAGAACGAGACGAGACGGTTCAGACGCTGTCTATTGGGCCGGAGATTGCACAGCAACCCCTCACGGAGGCAGGTTCGTGATTGAACTAACCTTTGGTAATATGTTCGTGATATGCGTTGTATTCGGGTATCTCGTAATCTCGTGGTATCTCTCGAGACAGTACGTTCATGATTAGAGTAGGGTCGACGAACTCTGAACCTATGAATCGCGGTCGGACAACAACCCCCCATGGAATCTTGAGGCAAGAGACAAACACGGACCACATGAACCCCCATGAGTAGTAAGATGAATTACGGTCGGTTCGGGCGATGTACCGCGACAGCTAAGAGTACGGGAAAGCGGTGTGGTCGACCAGCAATCGGACCACATGGGAAGTGTGGGTTTCACGGGGGCAAGAGTAGTGGACCGAAGAATACCGAGTACCTGGAGGAAAACGACTTTGCGAGAGGTAACTCGGGTGGGGGAGCGCCGAAGCTCAACACGAACGCGGTTCAGTCTGGTGCGTGGGTCGACCTCGAGAAGCTCGAGGCGCGACTCTCCGAGAAAGAACGCGACGACGTCGAGCGTACGACCGAGGCATACCTCAAGCGGGCGACAGCGGACCTTCCCGAGGACGAGCTACAAGCAAAAGCGCGAGAGATTGCATTACTCCAAATTCTCCGGTTTCGAGCGACTGGTGACGTCTTTACTCGGGGGTTTGCGTGGGAAGAACCGACGTCCGTCGACGTCGCGGGCGAGAGTTACGAGTATGAGTCGACTAGAGTAAACCCCTCTGTCGGTCGTGGGTTAGACTTGTCCGCCCGGTGGCGACGTCTCATGTCCGAGATCGAAGCGTGGCCTTAGTTGGTGTCTTCTTGCTGGTCGATGTACCCTACAAGTTGAATCAGAAAGTTACCGATTTGAATCGCTATCTCAAGTGTTTCAATTTCTGTCATTGCATACTAAGAGTAGTCACGGTTAGGCGCGTCCTCGAAACACCCCATGGAAGAAATTGCTAATCGGGTTGTCGGTGAGTGACAACGAGGGCTAGCAATCGGTACTAATCGCAAGACTGCGGTACGATACGTACTAATCAATACGTACGTGGATACGAAATGCGGCGGTTCTCACCGGAAGAATAGTACGAATACTGAGAAGTGAGGACGCATTTTCGGAACGTCTTCAGGCGAGCGCGCGCCCGAAGTGCCGACTACTCGTAACGGCAGGCTGGTCGGTGGGACGCCGTCGACGTCTCGCCGTCGAGGACTTCAGCCCCACACACGGGACACCGGACGTAGTTGTGCCCAGTCGGTTCGCCGTAGCGGTCGTACTCGGTAAACGGTCCTTCCCAGTCGGGAGTGTCGTCGATGACCTCGGCGTCGTCGCCGGCGATGATGATAGCGGTACTGTCTTGGCTTCGGGTTTCGTTGGTCGACATGGTCTTTCAGTCTCCATAGAGAAAGGCCGGTCTCGGTGTCCTACCACCGGGACGTTTCAACACGTCCGAGGATACCGTCTTTCTCTACCATATTGTATTAGCCACATGGACATAAGTCTTTACCATATTGGTTATGCCAAAAGGTATAATCGGGCGGGGAACGTACTGAATCGTATGCCGAGGGAACATGGCGACAGCGGGACGTTTGTCGAGACGGTTAGTTTAGAGGACGTCTTAGGAGTGTTCGACGTGGTCGACGGACCGGTAATCTTGTCGGCGGACGTCGCAGACGAGTTAGATTGCTCGCGAGAGACAGCTCGTCGGAAACTACAGGCATTATACGAACGCGGCGACCTCGAGCGCCGGAAAGTCTCACGACGAGTCGTCTATTGGGAAGCCGACGTTACAGCGGAAACGATGGGGTACGACGAGACGGCGAGAGACGCGCCACAAGATGCCGGTGATTCTATCGAGGGTACTCGGACGTCGACGGCGTCAAGCGCCGCAGAAAGCACAATAGACATTGACGCGATTCTCTCTGATATTGAGGTACCTGGGTTTGGAGAGAAAGCCGAGGCGCGAAAGACGGCGGTTCGGGCGGTCCTCGAGTACCTAGTCGACCACAAAGAGGCGGAGAGTAAGACTCTCAAAGAGATTGCGTGGGAAGCCGATTCGGAGACGTACGCAAATGCACGAAGTCTGTGGTCGAACGCGGTAGTCAAAGCACTACACCAAATTCCCGAGGTATCGAGCGCCGGCGAGCGACAAAGTGGGTGGTCTATAGATGAGTGACGACGGCGACGACGTCGACCCAACCAACCCACGACCGAAAGGTCACTATGGACGGTTTCGAGATTCACCGTGGTACTACGTCAATGACGAGTTAGCACAGACATTCATCCTCGGACCAGCAACCGACGCGGAACCGGGCGACGACTGGATACTGTCGTTTACGGGGGAAGGTGCAACCGAGACGGACCGCGAAAGAGTGTGTGTCCGACTGACGCCGCGAGCGTTGCACGAGCTATACATCGAGACGAAAGACTTGTCGCCGGACGCTCGACAGGCGGGACACACCGCCGAGTGTGACCTTTGCGGGGAAAGCGTCCCGCTGGAGAAGGCCGTCCCGAACAAACGCGAGGAGCCGGTTCACAAACGCTGTTATGTCGACGCCTACGGCGGGCCGGTATGGATGGAAGATTATTGAGCCGGGTTTAACCAACAGTCGGACGTCCCGATAGGTCGGTGTTGGTTAAGAGCGTGGTTACACCGGGAGTAAGCACGGCTCCAGTCGTCGAGATATACAAGGAGAGACGCCGAGGACGTCAAACGACGCGGTCGGCCCCCCAGGGGTTACTCGTCGGCGTTATCTCGAAGCTCTAAGTTCGGGAACGCTCCGACTTTGTCCGTATTCCCCGACTCCCAAGCTTCTTTGATTCGAGCCATTTGTTCCTCGCCGGTTAGGTGGGAGAGTTCGCCCGATTCGAGTAGTTGGTTCACCTCGGGGTAACTGAGTTCGTCCGGCTCGCGCTCCCGTAACTCGTCGAGCGGCTCGCCCCGTTTTACATTAACCTCGACCTCGACCTCCTCGACCGAATACCCGCGCTGGAGGTATGCCTGTCTAACACCGCTCGCGGCAATCCCCTCGAAAGCGTCCTTTGCCAAATCGGACGGT
>NC_013968.1 GCF_000025685.1 Haloferax volcanii DS2
CCACACGACACATTCGACAATCTAGACCCACTCGACACGGTGGTCACAAGGTTTAATGTGGTTGACTATTATGCCTTAAACAGAGGTTGGCACAGAACCCATGAAGCTTTTCAATACTGACACAGAGACACAGGTATTCCGCAACCGCGACTCGTTACAGGATGATTATGTTCCTGACGAGTTAGCGGGAGATACCCGAGACGACGAGATGCAACAGCTGGCAACTGCCTTACAACCAATCATCACCGGAGATCAGCCGGACAACGTACTCGTCCGTGGCCCGAACGGGTCTGGAAAGACCGCTGCTGTTCGAGTCGTGCTCAATATCTTGGACTATGAAATTGAGTCAATTGAGGGCGTGAACTTCTCCTACGTCATCGTCAACGGGTCCCAGCACAATACGGGGTATCAGCTCACCCGCGACCTCGCAAATAAACTTCACCCTGATACCGACTTCCGACAGGGGCACTCATACTCCGCTCTGTTGAACGCAGTCGCTGAGGGTATCAAGGACCTCGACGGAGCAGTCGTTGTCGCTATCGACGAACTGAGCGACATTGACGATGTTGACAAGCTGCTCTACCTCCTGACTCGCTCGTCTTCGAATGATGCTTTGGCAGGGAAGCAGATGGGTGTCGTTGCGACGACGACCGATGCATCGTTTAAGAACGAACTGTCCCCGCACGTGAAGTCAACCATCGGAAAGCGGACGGTGAAGTTCGACGCTTACACCTCGAACCAACTGCGTGAGGTGCTGAACCATCGTGTTGAAAAAGCGTTTGCTGAGGGGTCCGTCGACGAATCGGCAATCAGTCTGTGCGCGGCACTTGCTACCCAACAAGGAGGTGACGCGCGGTTTGCGCTCGACCTGCTCAAATACGGTGGGGACATAGCAAACCGGGGTGATGGGAGGGTGACAGAGACGGAGATCAACCAAGCAAATGATATGTGGGCGAGAGAGCACGTTGATAGCATCGTCTCTGATTTCTCTCTTAAAGAGAGACAAGTCCTGTGCGCGTATATGGAACTCCGCGAAGTCGCTGACGTCACCTCCCCACGGACTGCCCAGATTGTTCGACGATACCAGACGCTCGCAGGTCGTTCGAAATCGGCAGAAGTGGTAAGTGACCGAACAGTTGCTCGATACCTTCAGTCACTCGTTGACGAGGGTCTACTTCGCAGTACCCTTCATCAAGACAAAGAAGGGACGTGGAGAGAATATGAGCCGGCTTTTGATTCAATTCACTACTTAGACGCGCTTCGGTCTGACGTGGACCGGGATAAAATCGCACCGCATGAGGATTTGGTGTCTATGATTAAACAGTAAATCAGAAATAGGCCTAAGTGTGAATCAAATTTCAAATTAATCCTACATCACTTCAATTCTCGCGTCTTCGCTGTCCATCATCTGCAAATATTTTTACCTCTCACTTTCTTACGGTAGATTGGAGAGCAATCTCCAAGGGGGAGCGTTGGGTTCTGTGCCAAGATTCTCATCCGCTCCTCCTTTAAAACTGAAGGGCGCGGTCTTCTGTTCTGTTACAATATAAATAACACCACCGAGTAATAACGAAACGACGTTACTATTTTATATTTGGTGGGGTGAATTATGAGTAGACAATGACAGCAGATGAAAAAGCGAGCGATGAACTTGGTGAAGCCGGGCGTGGATACATTACGCCAACTGAGGAGTCGGTTCTCGTCGACGGCGTCACTAGGTCCGGCGAGGAGGCGGAACGTGACTACGTTCGAGTCGTTGAATCGCGTATCCGAAGTCGGCTGGAACGCCGCTTAGAATCCGACCTCGACATACTCGCGAGCAATATGCCCGATGAGTATGACGAGTTTGTAGAGACTGTTCGTGAACACTCGCTGGAGACTGGCCGCGAGTGGCGTGGTGGATTGAAACCCCTGAACGACGAGATGGTTCGACAGGCTGTCACCGCTCGTGCTGCGTCTGAGAGTGGTGTTGATGCTGATGAGGTGGATGCGGTCCTCGATGCGGTCATTGAGACGCTTGCACAGTTCAACGCGAAAGATGGCGATGGATCTGAGTAATAGGGATACCCGCTGAGATTACGACTGTTTTCACCGATAAGACTGCCCGAGGAGTTTTTTGCTGCTCTGTTGAATAGTTGTGTCTTCGTAGGGCAAATCATCTGTTGAATAGCCGAGGCGAGTGATCGTCGGCTTGGATTAGTTTCATTCCTGCTCAAGAGCGCTATTCAACACAGCACTTTGAGCAGGTTTGAGAGTAGCATAGATCACTAACTTTTCGTCCTGCTCGTGCCTTATCTAGACAGTGCCATTAACTCTATAATGTCCCAATCATAAACATGTAATGTGGCACGAAAGAACGAAAAAGTGACACGAAGGAAAGCCCTCCAAATGATTGGCGCTGCTGGTTTCACATCTGGTATAGTTGGCACCGCTAGTGCCGAAGAACCTACAGTTGGGCTCCCAACTGGTAAAACAGTCCCTGAATCAAACGTAAAGCTGACAAACCAAAATAAAAGAGGAACAGGAAAGGCCAAACAACGCCCACCAAAACGCCCTCCTCGACCTAAAAGAACCTCTTCGATTCCTGATTCACCAACTAAGCAGGCTCAAGATCGAACAAAGCCGGATACAAATACGAATCAGTGGCTCGCATATGTAGGTGATACATATTTCAATGGCACATATGGGAGTATGTACGCCGATTGGACTGTTCCTTCAAAACCAGATAAATACGGTGATGTACTTGATCCAACTATGTATTATTTCTCTTCTTTGATTAATTGCCTTGGAATTTGTGACAAACGAATTATTATACAGCCGGTATTGCAATTTAATCGATTTACTCAAGGAGAATGGGAAATTGCTGCTTGGTGGGTAGAAGATAACAATACTGGTGAGCACAGCACCCCAATTACCGTTGATGTTGGAGACGAGCTATCTGGAGCAATTGTAAAACAAGACAACGGCGAGTGGTATATTGATATAATCAATAAGACTACTGGTGAGTATACCTATCTCTATTCGCCAAATTATGATGATAGGACATTCGACAAGGCTACGCTTACTTTGGAAGCGAATAATTACACACAAGACCAAGATTGTGCCAAGTTGCCTGGACAAACCACATTCTCATCTGTAGATCTTTACGATCTGAATGATGACTCCCAATCTCCAGAATGGGACAAAACGAAGTATCAGTACCTCACAAAGCATCCTCGCCTAGCTGTCTCTGAAGCCTGAATTCTGTGGCCGAGCGGTTGCATTGGCGGTTTCGACGAGAGAATCATGGACGGATCGGCGGAGAGCCGTCGCTGTCGGCGGCGGCTGCCGCCGACGCGACAGCGTCGCCACTCCCACCGTTGGCTAGCCCGGTCGGGAGTTACCGGTGGAACCGGTCGTCCGGTGGCCGGTTCGCGGGGACGGCCCGACGCGTCGCGAGGGCCGTCCACGCTGCCCGTCGGATCATGTTGATGAACTCCTTGAATGGCCACTGCCAGAGGCGACGCCCGCCTCGGCGGGGCGTCGCCACGTACTCCCAGTGCAGATACCGCCACACGTTCTGTAACAGCAAGCTCACCACGACGTACAGCAGCCGTACAACCGGATTTTGTGTCGAGGTCGTCGCGATACTTTGTTCAGAGAGTCGATAGCTTGCCTCGATACCGAAGCGTTTCGCGTAGTGGTATCGAGCGTCTCGTGGTGAGTCGATGAACGGCGCGTCAGCGGCGTAGCCGTGACGCGCCACGCCATGTTCGTCGTACCGTCCGTTCTGGTAGGTACAGTCGATGTAGACGGGAAACTCGACGGTCCAGCTGTGACCGTCGAGTCTCGCCGTCAGACTGTGCTGAATCACGCGACTCCACCCTTCCGAGAGTTCTCGCTTGATCGTCCGTCCCCAGCGGACGATCGGCATGACGTACGCGTGGTTGTGCGCCTGAAGCAGCGTCAAACACTTGCTGTCGTAGAATTCGCGGTCAAGATAGACGGCCTTGACACCGAGGTCAAGGCCGTCGAGAATACCGAGGAACTCTGCGAGGACACTGCTGGCGGTGTCGCCGTCTTCGAGACGGCGCACCGCCAGCGTGTAGCGTTTGTTCTTCACGCGTGCGTACAGCGTCGCGTACGCGTGGAACGCGGTGGTTCCACGCTTCGCTTGTGAGTGATACAGGCCGTCCGTGTCGTCTTCGTCACCATAGTAGGGCCGCAGGTGGAGGTCTGCGCAGACCTCCACCTGCTGGGGAAGGACGTCGAGAACGTCTTTCTGGAGGAGCATGTTGCCAACCTGTTCGAGCGTTTCTAGATCGAATTTAGTGCGGAGATGGTAGAGAACGGAGTTTTCGTGGGGTGCATCTTCGCTTCTCTCACAGAGCGTTGAGACCGAGGTCCCGTCGGCGCAGGCGCCGACGAGGACCTCGTAGATGTCTTCAGCATCGAGTTCAGCGTTTTCAGCGAGTGAGAGAGCAACTTCCTCGTCAAGAGAGTTGACGAGGAAGTTAAGGAGCTGGTCCTCGTGGATTTCATCGTCTGCTTGCTGTGGTTGCTTGGACACATCTTCAGCAAGCAGACGTCTCAACTAACAGGCTTTGTGATGTACTGAGAATACGAGAACGGCCCAGACCGTACACGCGAACTCGGGAGCGTGTTCGAGATGTTCGTCGTGGCGGGCGACCTTCGCGACGACACCTCGGATGACCGCGACGACGACGAGCAGACCATCATCGAAGAACTGCGCGAGGACGTCGCGGAGACAGCAGAGTCGAACGACGACGGGGTCGTCTCAGGCGACTCGACGCTCAGTGCGGAACGCGCCCGCATGGTGCGTGAAGCAGAGCAGACGCGCGAACAGATCCTCGGACTCGACGACGCCATCAGCGCGGTCTACGGCCCCGGTGACTCAAACACGTACACCGCCGTCGTCGACGAGGACAGCACGTTCTCACCGACCGTCGACCGCGTCGTCCACGCGCTCGTTGACGACGGATTTTACCACCTCAATACGCGCCCGTTCGAGGAAGACAACACGGTCGACATTACCGTTGAGGACGTTCCCGAGGACGCATCCCGTGGTGACGAGTTCGCCGACGGCGCTGTGACGGCGAACGCTCGCGGGTGCGACGTCACGACGCGCGACGACCAGGAGGCGAGCGACGACGTGCACCGCTACGTCCGCTACGAAGACCACCGAGGAGAGTGGCATACCGTCGGCTTCCCATCTGCTACTGACGCTCTCAAATGGGCCGATGAGTGGCCCTACGACGTGGAATACCACAGCGACGAACACCGCCACAACGGGCCGGTCCATCGTCCCGAGGACGTGACAGCGACCGACTCGAACACCTAAACGAAACCGGGCTTGTCCGCGGTGAGGACGCCCCCGGCTCACCAACTGCGATGAATCCAGTTTCGAGGCTTTTCCCGAGAAGATCAGACAGGAGCGTGATGTCAGTCGCCGCAGTAGTCCAGTGTTCAGCGTACCGACGCCCACATCGATGACGGTTACAGCGTCTGTTCGATCCACTCGCACCACGAGTGGAAGTCCTTCGCGCCGCATTGGTCGGCGATAGACCTGAGAGTCCCAATCTTGAGTTCGTCGTGCTGCGGCACGTCGACGTTTCGGACTTCTCCCGTCTCAGGATGCTCGTATCGGAGCCGAACGTGGCTTCCATGGCGGGATTTCGGGACGTATCCGTACTTCGTGAGTGCTTTGGTGACCTCGCGGCCAGAGAACGTCCTCCGTACCATCTACTGCATAAAGTCGGGCAGTTCGCGGTTCTCGAACTCGTCGGGGTCGAGGCCGAGTTCTTCGAGGTCATCGTCGGTGATGGGCTCACCACCACCCTCGTGGAGAACGAGAACCTCCGCAAGCTGCGAAAGTGCTTCTGCTCGGGTGTCGCCACCACGTGCGAGACCAGTCTCGGTATCGCGGGCGGTGATACTCCCGTCGTCTTCGCGGATGAACTCGACCCCCTCAAAGTCGTCGTCACCGTTGCGAGTCGCACTTGCCATACTAAACTCGAATCGGTCTCAGAGGATAAGCGTTCGGACGGTGAAGAACCGTGCAGACACCTTCTCAATTCCGCCCACACGGTTACCTTCGAATGTAGCTCTTCAAAACCGAAAAAGGGCGATGGATGTCGTTACTCGCGGTGGAGGATGATGGTCTTGCGGTCGGTCTGGACGGTCGCGACCTTCCAGTCAGTCTGCTCAACAGCACCAAACACCGCGTCGATGAGTCTCTGATGGTTCATCGACGGAACCGCACCGTACTCGAAGAACGCTTCATCTGCGTTGTGGAATCCGAGGAACTCATGGACGGACTTGGAGAGCGAACGTTCGACAGAGTCGACGAGATCAGCTCGAGGGTCGACGGTATTCTGGAGTGCGGTGCCTGCGTCGGAACGGCTGTTATCTGCTGCCATCACGTCTATTACTTAGGCTGCCGTAATATAAAACCAACGCCATTTCGTTAAAACTGCATGGCGTAACTATTATTATGTTGGGAGTGTATGTAGTAGATGTGATGGCAGCAGAAGCCGACAAGTCAGGTAAGACTATTTCAAACCGAGCCAACGCACCGTTCAACCCTGCTGACGACGCCGCGGAGATGTTTGTTATCCCTGAGTCATGGGCGGAACACGGCTCGCATCCCGACCTGCATACCGACCTCGGTGAGTCGCGGTTCTTCGCAACGCGCGTCGTTTCCCACCCGGACCACGACGAGATTTTGGTGCGCTATTACTCGGCTGCGAAGCGGTCAACGGTAACACGCGGCTACGAGGCTGTGGAAGTTGATGGGTCGCTTGTTCCGAAGGTCGTCGTCGAGAAGGGGCCTAAGTGGTTCCGAGCGTCGATTAGTCACAGTCACCGCCGTGCGCACGACCTAGACTCTCGTGTCGATACGAACATCGTCGCAGACAGATACGGTGACGCCGCGGTCCACGGTGTGTTTAGGACCGAGGATGTTCTCTAACTGACGACACGGGCCGATCTTTCTTTCGACACACCTCAGTAGATACTCACCAGTACAGCCCACTACGGGCTGAATTTGTACATATACGTTTTCATATATGCTAACGAACCAATTCGACAATTACGCTATGCAGTAACTAATAAGCGGATAGGGGTTCATGTTGTAGTTGTGATGGCAGTAGACGATTGCGGTGCGACCGACGCACAGGACGAAACTGAACTGGAGACACCAATCAAAGTCTCGTGGACTGGTAAGGCCCGCTCGAAGGCGTGGGGGCATTTTGTCGACTTTGACGCCGAACCCTACACGCTCGCAGCGCGGACGCTGGAACGACAGAAAACGAACGTCGTGGTCAACACCGTTGAGGAGGCCGAGGCTTTAGTCGGCGCACTCGACCGCTACGTCGGCGGCGGCACAACTGGTCAGACGTGGATGAACAAAGCGATGGACAAAGCGTTCCAGCGCGTGCAGGCCGAAGTCCGCGACGCACTCTCCGAAGCCGAGACGCATCCCCGCGGTGATGACAAATGACGCCGATAGCCCCCAGCAAACGTGGCGGGCCTTGTACGCCCGATGAGCGCGTCTGTGCCCGCTGTACCGAGATTCACTCGCGGGACGATCTCTACTGTTCGAGGTGCGCTGACGTCCGCTAATACTCTCGAATCGAACCGTCTCGACACAATCGAATTTTTTAGATCATTACGCCATCGCGTAATTACTAAGTGGCTGGCGGTGTATGTTGTAGGTGTGATGGCAGAGACGAGCACCCACACGATTGCACCGAACGAACTCACCACCGACGATATTTCCCAGGGCGACACGGTCACGCTCAAGTTCCATTCCAACGCGAAGTGTCAAATCCTGTTCCGCGAGTTTACCGTCGATACCATCAAGAGCAACTACGACGGTTCGGTCGATGAGCTACTCGTTACCTACTCCGGTGGGACGGGCAAGCAGTACCGACTGATGGCCGAGTGGGAAGGTGCTATCTTCAACAACGATGCTCGCGGTCGCATCTACGAACTCGGCATGGTCTACCAGTTCTGTTTCGACGAGGACGACGAGGGGCCACGTTCGGTCGACACAGAGACGACCACGAGCGCGGTCACGCGGTCACCGACCGGCGCGACGCTTGCCATCGAAACGATTGGGATTGAGGGAATCTCCGAGAGAGTCGGCACGGCTCACGTCGTCGACCCTGAGACGCACGACCCGTTCTGTGGCAGTCGCGGAGTCAAGCAGAAAATTCAGACGGACCATCGCGAACTCTTGGAGGTCGATGCGCTCGCTGACGAACTCAACGTCTGCTCGAATTGCCAGCGCTCCGCGTTCGCGGGGGATGACTACATTAGTCCCGACGACCTGTTCCGACGTGCCCGCGACTGGACCAACGACGACTTTCGAGGCGACTGGTTCGAGGTCAAGATGGCGAACGGTGACGTTCGCACGGCCCGACTTCGACACGGGACGAACGACAGCAACGCCGAACACCACCATCTGACGTTCGTGATCGACGGCACGCCCATCCAGAACTGGATAGTAACCGACACCGACGAACTGAAAGTGACCATCCACGAGTGCAATGCTTACGCTGTCGAAAACCCGGTCTACGGTCCAACACGACGGTTCCGTGACGCGAAGCGGCAGGTCGTCGACGTGCATCCTATCGACGACGTCGACGATAACAATGACCAGGAGCAGAAGGCCGGCGACGACTCCGCCTCAGAAGTCCATCTCATGACTGACGGCGGGACGACAACACGTCAGACAGCTCTCGACAAGACCAATGAGTCGCCGTTCCCGGTGAAGATTGAGTGGCGCAAGGCGATTCGGAAGCGGTTCGAGGACTACCTGTTCGACCGTTGGGCCGCTGACGCTATCGACGATGCAACCTACCTCGCGGTGGATGAATACAAGACGCTCGTCGACGTGAGCGGCCGTGAGGTCGCCACAGAACTACGCGATGAACTCTCGCGAGCGCTGACGTGCGATGAGTTTGAGATTGGCAAAGGGACTGAACTGCGCTCGATAACTCGGGTGCGTGGCGAACTCAACGATGCGCTCGATGACAGCAAGGGCCCGTCACGCAAACGACTGATAACAGGCGAACTTTAGCAGAGTCGTAGAGTACGGCTTCGGTCGACAGACGGCCATCCAGCAACCTGAAACGTCTAGATGGCTCTGTTGAATCCCTCAGGCGCTGATAGTTTGCTGAGGCCGTGCTGAATACAGGGCGCAAGTCGGTCAAAGTGGTTTGGTGAATTGAACACGGTCAGACGACTGTGCGAGACAAGTATTTTACCACCGCACTCACAATGTACACACATGAGTTCCGAATCGGAGAAGAAGCGAGTGCAGTTCCGAGCACCGAGAGGGCTGGTGGATCGGGCTGACACCCTTGCAGCGGTGTTCGAGACAGACCGGACGGACATTCTCATCTCAGCCCTCCGCGAGTATCTTCGGGACGCAGCGCACTCTGACGAAGTGAAGCAGGAGGTCGCAGAAGCGTACTACGACGACGCCATTACCTTCGAGGAATTAAAGTCTCTCGTCGGTCACGAGGAGGCCGCAAATTTTCGTCTCCTGAAACAGCAGTTGAGCGAGGCATTCGTTGACGACGTGGCAGAAGAGTTGGCCGACACATAGATGGTGCGCATCGTCGCTGATACGTCTGCCCTCGTTAGTTTGGGAACCGTAGCAGACGCCACGACAAACCCACTCGATTTGCTTCTTGAGTCACACGAACTCCTGCTCCCCAAGCAAGTTCTCGAAGAATTGGCTGAAACAGCATCTTACGACGATGCCTCTGGAGAGCATTGGTGTTCGGTTAAGCACTGGATCGCCTCCTGAAGGCCTCAGCTACTCGTTCGTTGAGTAAGAGCCGCGATTTCTCTGGTTGGCGGGCGTCACGAAACAGCAGTTCCGACAGGTTCGGCGGTGGATGGCCGAACGACTGGGCCAGATCTTCGAGCATGAGCTGGGCGAGAGACCGGAAGGTCTTCGCCCAGCGTTCTCGCGGAAACACTGTCTCTGGGAACAGCTCCTGAAACACCCCGAGCAAGGCTCTGCTGACCGTCAGCGTCAGCAGAGCCGCCACCACTAACAGCTCCACGATCGCTGGATCACTCGTCTGGAATTTCTCCAGCCCATACAGCGACTTCAGTTCCCGGAACACCAACTCCACTTCCCACCGCAACCCGTACAGCGCCCCGACCTGCCTTGGAGTGAACTCATCGGGCAGATTCGTCACGTACAGGTGGTAGTCGTCGGTGTCCTCGTTGCGGACACCGACGACGCGAAACTCCATCGAATCCGTTGATTCCTTCCCAGCGTATGCCCGCCGTTTGAACTCGATCTCTACCGTTACGTCGATGATCTCCCGACTGAGATCTTCCAGAACGTCCCGAAGACGACGCTCTGGCAAGGAAATGGCGCGCCCGCGCCATTTCCGTCGCTCTCCAACGATCAACGGATTCGCGTTCGACTTCAGCCGACTCAGGAAGAACCCGCCGTTCTCCTCGATCAACGCGAAGCGGCGGAAACTGTAGAAGCCCAGATCGAACAGTAACAGCCGGCCTCGTAGCCAACTCCCGGTGCGGAGTTGGCTGCTCTCGTGGGTGCGTTCATCGGTGAGCTGGAACTGCTCGATCGTCTGCTTGGTCGCGTTCTGCACGAGGTGGAGTTTCGCGCCGGATTGACCCGAGTGAGTGGCTGGAAACGAATCGAGGAGCCGATGCAACCTGAACACGGTTGCATCGGCGATCAGTACGTCTCGAAACAGCTCGAACTGTGGCGCGATCGTGTGAGGAACCGCGACCTCCTCGAGAGCGTGCTCGAGGAGGTCGTTCAACAGTGCTGCGAGGGCCGGCGTGAACCGATCGTAGAAGCTTGAGCGGGCAACGGTCTGGTTGGTTGCTGCGGAGTACGCCCGTTGAAAGCCGGCGATAGTTCGGGCTTCGCCGTCGACGGCGAAGCCCATGATGAGCGTCCAGACGAGCATCGTGATGTCGATTTTCCGGTCACGCTGGACGACATCGCGCTCGCGCGCGATGTCTTCGATTAGCTCGGTGGGAAACAGGGAAGTCAACCGTCGTCGTATGAGATCCGGGGAGAGTTGGTTTAGCACATTCTCTCCCCACGCGGTCTACAACGATAGCTTCGTCACTAGAGCGCCGTCTGTCGGTTTCTCCGCTTAACCGAACACGGATGCTCTGGAGAGGCAGCACAAGCTGTGCTTGACCGTAAGAACGCGTTCGATGTCCGTCCTGTCGAATTGGACGAAACGTTTCCACTGGACGATGGCGAGAATGCGGCAGTCACGTTGGCGAACGAAGTGGACGCGAGCCAACTCCTCTGCGACGAGTTCAACCGACTCGCACTGGTCCATGCATCACTCGTTGACACTCGTCTCGTGACGACGCCAATCCTACTCACTGCCCTCGTGCGGAACGACGTGCTCTCTCCCGATTCTGCGGAGCAGTCACTCGAGAAGATGAGCGACGCCCGGAGTTGGTCTGCAAATTCTTACGTCGCACGCGCAAAAGCAACACTACAACAGCAACGAGAGGGCAATTGACCCCCTGTCCGATTTCAGGTAGCTCATCTCGACCGAACTGAACAGAGGGCGCAAGTCGATTGGAATCGTCGTCCAGAGCCACTTGAGCCAATTCATTCGAGACAATGTGGCTGTCTATTACTGAGGCACATTCATCGGGTGTCAGTTGCTGGTTGGTGGTACAGCACCCAGAGAACCGGGATACCAGCAATCGTCCCGAGCAGAAGCAAGGCAGGGGTAGGAATTGGTGGGAGGACACTGTCTACCGATTCGAACACCACGTAGAACAGACTCAGTAGTTGGCCGGTCAGTAAAACAGCAAGTGGATATCGCGATTCTTGTTGGTGTTCCCAGTGTCTTCCGGCGACAGTGAGGCCACTTCCGACGAAAACCCATATGCCAGTGATAATCATTCGAAACCCCTGAGAAACGTCAGCGCGCCATGGCTCGAACACAGCGATGCCACCGATGGCAGTACAGAGACCAATGACGAGAAGGATTTTTGCAGGTAAAGTCGCCGTCCGCTTGGCACCCGTCTCGTGTCCGTACACCCGCACGAGACCCAGCAGTAGTAACACACCGCTGAGGATGAGTGCAAGACCGATTGCGAGTCGTTCAGGTGGGCTGTCCCCAATTTGAGTCACGGCAACCACTGAAATGAGCCCACCTGCAGCTCCGAATACAGTCAATAAGAGGGCGCTACTGAAGCGGCGAGCCATGATATCCATCAATCGTGAATGTGTAAATTCTTTGGGTCAATCCCGAATGAGTTCTCTGCTGAACTCATCCTCTATATTCAGCACGCTGGTTCTGTCTGGTTCGGAGGGTTTCAACAGAGCCGTTGCGGCCACGAGATGACGCACGGCGACGAGGATGACGACCATCAGGTGTGTATCGACTGCTATGTCGCCGGATGCGACGGCATCACCAAGCGCTGCGACCACGTCATCCTGACGACGCTCGGTGAGTTCTAACCGAGCGCTTGGACACCTCTTTTTCGACCCCACTATTTCCAGTGAAGTAGTACACCAGATACGCTCACATATACGCTCGTGTCTGTCGCACACACCCTCATCTTTTTGTGTATATGATTCCATATATGAATCTGTATATGCCCAAACAGAATACAGCGAACAGGGCGCTCCGAGCGGCCCTATTCATGGACAAAGGAGGAGTCACAAAAACCACCAGCACAGCACACCTCGGGGAAGCGCTCGCCCGAGAGTACGGGCTTAACGTCCTACTCATCGATCTCGCAGGAAAGCAGGGCGACCTCTCTAAGCAGTTCGGCATCCACGATGAGGTTCGTGCCGCCGAAGACGATGCGTGGCCGAATATCTCGACTGTGTTCGCTGAAGAATGGTCGACTATCGCCGAGAAGGTCCCCGATGCTGTCGAGGACATGATTTGGGAAACTGACGAAAACGTCGACCTCATCCCCGCCCACGAGGGACTGGACAGCGTCGACGACGACCTCGCGAGCGTCAACGTCGAGGACCGCTACACGCGCCTTGACGAGTTCCTGACGAACTACGTCGACCCTCTCGGCTACGACGTTGTCCTGCTCGACCTCCCCGGATTGACCAACAATGTTACGCTGAATGGACTGTTCGCGACGGGCCGCGTCATCGCCCCGCTCACGATGGGCGAGTTCGAGGAGCGACAGCTCGATCAACTCGTCGCAGACATTGACGAGATTGTCGCTGGTTTCGACGTTGACCTCGAACTGGCGATGGTCCTCCCGAGTATGTACGACAAGCGTGCGAACGTCGACACCGAAATGCTCGCCCGACTCCGCGAGCAGTATCCCGACCGTATCGCCCCGAGTCCCATTACCAGCTCACAGGGCGTTCCGAACGCACAAGCCGAAGGCCGAACCGTCTTCGCCGTCCCGAACGATGAACTCCTCGCGACGGCCAAACGAGTGAAAGACGCCTACACCGACGCTGCGACGGCACTTCTCCAGCGCGTCGACGGCGAGACAGCGACGGCCTCCACGGAGACTAACTAACCATGTCCGACGACGCCGACCTCGAAGAACTCAAAGCACAGACTCAGAAAGGTAGTCGCGTCTCAGCACAGACCAAGCAGGACGATGGCGACCTCACCGACGCGCTCGTCGACGCGCTCAAGGCCGTCGAAAACGGGGACGTCCACCCGAACGTCTCTGTTCGTGACGCTCACACCGCTGCACTTCTGCACGCGCTCGAAAATAACCCCGAAGCGATGCACGATACCGTCGACTCACTCCGCGACTACCTAGGCGGTAACGCTGACGGAGAGGTCGACAAGAGCGTTCTTATCCGCCTGCTCCTGCGTGCCGGTCTACGCGCCGGTGCGCCCGACACACGCGAATCCCTCGCTGACGCCATCGCTGAACGCGCCAGTAATGAGATATGAAATCGCGCGACTGGTACTCTGCGAATTGAACTGCTAATCTGTTTTCGGCTCTGTTCGGTAGTCGAAGTTAGGACGGCCTGGAGCTGTTCGAGTAGCGTCGCAGTCATCTCTCAAGACGGCAGTCCGCTCTTGATTGAGCATATATGGAATCATATACGCCTGTAATTCCGGTTTCAGAGGGGGGGTTTCCAATGCATTACCCCGAGGGTTTCTGTCCTAAGATACCCCTCCAGATTCACCGAGGAAAGTCGGTCCTTCACCAGAGGGTGATTCTAAGATTCAAAATTCTCGGGGAGAGCGAAAATTACTCAGAAAAGATACCGTTTTTGGAAGCTCGTTGTCGGCGAGAGACAACGAGGATTAGTAAAATATCGGCCCGTCGCCGGATTTTGACGATGAATCCTATGCCGCTATACCGAATCCCGGGGGAAACGTCACCACAGTTTCGGCGTTTGGATTCCGTTGCGTGGCTTATTTTCACACTGTTTGAATTTGAATAGGCTCTTGTCTTGCGGTTTTCGAATCTATAGTGGTGAGAAAGCTAGGAAAAATTTTCTGAGTGACATATAATCAGAATCGACAGGCTTCTCCTATTTCATTATTATAATGCTTGAACAGAAGACACGCAACACTTCCATCCTCCGAGATTGTGGGTGTTTCTGGCCGATGCGTTCGGATATCGGACTGTCTTCTCTTGATTAGGTGTGAACGGTCGGGTCGACTACACCGAGCGAAACCTCATCGAAGTGGTTTCACACGTTCAAAATGAGAGTCGACCGTTTCCACAACTCGTGGGTGGGCAGTCGGCTGAGCGTCCGCCAGTGGCATGCAGTGTTTATCCATTACTATAATTTTCAGCGACCGCATCAATCGCTCGACGGAAGAACGCCAGCTCAGGAGGTTAACTAGACAGTTCCTGTGGTCTGCATCAATTATATCCTCCAAGTTTTTGGGACGGTAGCAAAAGATTGACACCTAGCGATGACGTATATATTTTCCATGTACGCGCAGACAATTGGCCCAAATCCTGGTGGACTTCCAAATTCAGAACTAGAATTAATTGTAGTGGTAGTCGCTATAATCGTACTAGTCGATCTGATTTACATTTTATATTCAAAGAAAAAGAAGAACAGTTGAAAGAGGCTTACTCAGGGTCGATTGTTACTTTACGTTTATTGTGTTTCGTAATGTCGTAGTCACAAGTTCGATAAGCATACTCAGTACATCACAAAGCCTGTTAGTTGAGACGTCTGCTTGCTGAAGATGTGTCCAAGCAACCACAGCAAGCAGACGATGAAATCCACGAGGACCAGCTCCTTAACTTCCTCGTCAACTCTCTTGACGAGGAAGTTGCTCTCTCACTCGCTGAAAACGCTGAACTCGATGCTGAAGACATCTACGAGGTCCTCGTCGGCGCCTGCGCCGACGGGACCTCGGTCTCAACGCTCTGTGAGAGAAGCGAAGATGCACCCCACGAAAACTCCGTTCTCTACCATCTCCGCACTAAATTCGATCTAGAAACGCTCGAACAGGTTGGCAACATGCTCCTCCAGAAAGACGTTCTCGACGTCCTTCCCCAGCAGGTGGAGGTCTGCGCAGACCTCCACCTGCGGCCCTACTATGGTGACGAAGACGACACGGACGGCCTGTATCACTCACAAGCGAAGCGTGGAACCACCGCGTTCCACGCGTACGCGACGCTGTACGCACGCGTGAAGAACAAACGCTACACGCTGGCGGTGCGCCGTCTCGAAGACGGCGACACCGCCAGCAGTGTCCTCGCAGAGTTCCTCGGTATTCTCGACGGCCTTGACCTCGGTGTCAAGGCCGTCTATCTTGACCGCGAATTCTACGACAGCAAGTGTTTGACGCTGCTTCAGGCGCACAACCACGCGTACGTCATGCCGATCGTCCGCTGGGGACGGACGATCAAGCGAGAACTCTCGGAAGGGTGGAGTCGCGTGATTCAGCACAGTCTGACGGCGAGACTCGACGGTCACAGCTGGACCGTCGAGTTTCCCGTCTACATCGACTGTACCTACCAGAACGGACGGTACGACGAACATGGCGTGGCGCGTCACGGCTACGCCGCTGACGCGCCGTTCATCGACTCACCACGAGACGCTCGATACCACTACGCGAAACGCTTCGGTATCGAGGCAAGCTATCGACTCTCTGAACAAAGTATCGCGACGACCTCGACACAAAATCCGGTTGTACGGCTGCTGTACGTCGTGGTGAGCTTGCTGTTACAGAACGTGTGGCGGTATCTGCACTGGGAGTACGTGGCGACGCCCCGCCGAGGCGGGCGTCGCCTCTGGCAGTGGCCATTCAAGGAGTTCATCAACATGATCCGACGGGCAGCGTGGACGGCCCTCGCGACGCGTCGGGCCGTCCCCGCGAACCGGCCACCGGACGACCGGTTCCACCGGTAACTCCCGACCGGGCTAGCCAACGGTGGGAGTGGCGACGCTGTCGCGTCGGCGGCAGCCGCCGCCGACAGCGACGGCTCTCCGCCGATCCGTCCATGATTCTCTCGTCGAAACCGCCAATGCAACCGCTCGGCCACAGAATTCAGGCTTCAGAGACAGCTAGGCGAGGATGCTTTGTGAGGTACTGATTCTGCTTTAACTTCGACCTTCGGGACGCCATCGTTGAAGGTGTGTGAGACGGTGTGGTCTTTTGTCTCCGCGGTCGTGTCGTAGGCGAGCGTCATCATCGGGTTGTCGTTATCGTGCCACTTTGCCTCGCCAGCGGGAGTGTAGTCGACGTTCGTGATTTTACCCGATTCGTAGCGTTCGAGTCCCTGCCCGTTGAGGTACATGACGTGGAACTCTGCGCCGTTGAGGTCGACGTCACCCTCGAATAGCTCGCGGGCATCCTCGTCGTCCGCGAGTCGGTGGACGTTCTCCGCATCTGCGTCAACATTGGCGTTGATGTCTACTGCCATCACATCTACAACATGGATTCCCACACTTATAAAAATTACGCCATAACGTAACAGAGTTGGGGACAGGTGGTGTTCAAAATGGATGTCGCTCGTCGGCAGGTGCCAAAATAAAATGGGTTCAGCGCCCGACACTCGGGCGCTCTTACTCGTCGGCGGCGATTGGGGTACGAACGACCTTCGTATCGCTATCAACGTCGTCACGACGCTTTTGAGAGTCTAATTCGGCTTTGCGGTTGCCCAGTTCCTGCGACTCAGATATATCCTCACGTGCGACTGCCCGGACGTTTCCGCTATCAAATGCTACGATAGGGCGGTAGTCGTCGTAGCCGCTGATTGCGTGGGCGGTGACGGTCCCGGTTAACGCGCCATCTAGCGGGGTATCGACTTCGACACGTGTTCCGTTTGGGAAGTCGACCGTCACGGCGTCCTCGACGGCGTTGATGGGTGCAAGTTCGGATTCCGGTCGGCCTGCCCGCTCGCGCGTTGCACCGCCAACTCCAACGGAGTAGGTGAACTCAAAGGGCACGTCAACACCGGCATCGGTAACAAACCGAACCTTGCCGACTGCAATTTCACCGTCGTGAATCAGAGCTACGAGGTCGCCCGGAGCAAACCGTGCGACGCTGTCGGTGCTCATCGGCCACCCCACTCGAAGTATGCAAGCAGTTCCGCGGCGTCGACGACCGTGAGACGCGCGACGTGTTCGTGCGTGAACTTCTGTTGGTAGACGGCAATGACCTGCGAGGTCGTTTGCTCGCAGTCATCGCGTTCCCATCGCGAGAGGGGTTTCGCTGAGCGCTCGGTCTTAGTCCACTCGCCGGGATGTCCGTTCAATTCACCTCAGTCCTCGGAAACCATTGCGTTGAGGTCGTCGTAGTCGAGCGTAACGAGGTGAGAGCCGTCGTCAAGTTCCTGCGCGACTGTCACCGCACCGCCGGTCATCGTGGCGAGCAGACGCGAATCATTGTCCCACGGGTCAACGACCTCGTAGCGGTCAAAGTGCCGGTAGCGGCCAGTCGCGGCTTCGACATCCACAACGTCGTCGATGCTTAGTTCAGGCTGGTACTTCGGCGCAAGTTCGTGATTCTCTGCTGCCATCACAGATACTACTACACACGCAAGTAATTTAATAATTACGCTATATGGTTATGTCTCTATAGGGTAATTATTAAGTAAGTGGGGCTTCACGTAGTAGATGTGATGGCAGTAGACAGTCAACTCGAAACTCGACTGGAAAGCGCGACTGGCATGATGAAAGTCGAATACACCGCTCCCGGTATGGCTACGGTCTACTCTTACCAGAGCGATAGCGAATACCCCGTTGACCTTCTCAACTGGGTCTGCCCGTGTCAGGACCCCTGCGATGACTGCCGCCACCTGCTCCGGGCCGCGATGGAACTTGACCCCGACGAGATGAGCGTGCTTCTCACGAACGACTCTAACGAACTCAACCCCGGCGATGAGGACGGCGAACTCCAGACTGACGGTGGCGAGTGCGACTGCCCATGTTGTACGAGCGACATAGGCTTCCCCTGTTTCGACGCTTACTGACGACGCCCCAAATCGGTCGCTACTCCTTTTTTCGGCGCACTTGCCGCGTATATACGAATCCATATACGTCTGGGATTCCGTGACATGGCCGTTCTCACCCAAATTAGAGGTCTAAGAGCATCTCTGAATCACTATCCTGCGTGGTAATGTCTGAGAAACCTGTATCAAAATCACTGCATCCTCTTCCTGTTCTATTCTACCGCTAGGTCAAAGGAGTTGAAGCGGGAAACAGTGAATTCCTATGTCCAATATTTTCCGCTTCACGAGCAAAGCGGGATTCAGGACTACGTTGTGTCTCACGAACTCGCTCACTTCAAGCACGACGAGCACTCAGATGCATTCTGGAATACCGTCGGGACGCTGGTTCCCGACTATCGCAAAAGGCGTGAGTGGCTCCGCATTAAGGGTGGTCCTCTTACTGTATAACTCCAGTAGTCGCAATGCATAGCTTTTTCATCTTCGCAGGTGGTTGTTCTACCTAATGAGCGAGTCCAATGTCGAGAAGGGTATTCTCGAAGCGTTTCGACGTGGGCTCAAAAGGGCGGTGAGCGACGCCCAGGGCGTCAATTGGAATGGTGTTGATTCGATTAAAGAGCACAAACTGTTGCTTATGGGGATCCGGAATTTCCCCGAGGTCCAAGACCACGTTACTATTCAGTGGTACTTGGACGGTGATATGCTCCCCCATCTTGACGATCAACCAGGTCCGATTCAGACAAACGCTGGTGTTTCGAGTGGGCCAATACCTGAAGTAGATGAAATTAAAGAGTTCTATGCGGAAGAGATGGTCGAGCCCTTAGAGGATATACTAACGGCAGACACATTCTATTGGCTAAAAACATATTACGAGAATAGGGAAGTTCCATTCAAACAGGCGTATCTCGCAAACATGGATATACTCTTGCACATCACACAATGTGCTCGGTTCTGTGACCTAGAGTATCCTAATACGACGCTGCCAGAGGACCTAGTCTCACCTATCGAAGAGGCGTCAATCGATTTAAAGAGAGAGCTTATCAAATATCCACTATTCCGGAATTTACCACCGTTTGTGACCGAGTTCACACGCGTTGCGACACAAGTGATGACTTGGTTGGAAGAACAAGATCTTGAGAATCCAGATGATCGTGCCGAGTATACAACGCTACTCAACCATTTGGGTAGTTTCTATTACAAAGGAGTGTGGCGACCGATCTCTAATCGAATTGGATACTACACCATTCATGGGCCGGCCGAAGAAGACGACCGAGAGTTCCATATCACCAATCTCAAACGAGCTCGGCAAAACTTCCTGAAACTTTCAAATCAATTCCGTAGTCGAGCTAATGATTACGGTCTCCGCGTCGAAATTCGTAATGAGCGAATTCCGAAGCTTCGACCAGAAGAACGGAACTTCCAAGAGCTATTGCAGTGGGAACCTGAGGACGACACTGCTGAGCAAGTGACGACCGCGTAGCTACATGGATATCTCGGATCTACCTTATCCGGATACCTCTCAATTTGAACACTACGGAATCGATAAACGACCAAGTAGGATATACATCGGTCGTGAATTCTTGAAATTCAGATACCATGAAAACCCGTCAGATGATATAACGGTCACGAAACAGAACTACGTAGACGAATTTTTCGAACTTGTAGAAGGAATTGAACTACCGTTTCAAAAAGTATATATAAACCAATCTACACTAACAGAAGTCGCTGTTTGGCTCCACCGTAATCAATCAGAGTTAGCAGCTGAGAAGTGCTTGACTGAAGCATTTGGTGAGAGTCCACTTATAATTGAACCGACAACAACTACTGTCTTTCAGTCGGCGATTGACGCATTTGTCAAAGATTCTGATAAAGATCCGAATTTTGGAGAATACCTTGACTATGCAACAATGCAGGAAGCCCAGATTGAACATATCCTCACTTGGGACTCTGACTTCTGTAGGTTCGGAGAACAGATAACGATGTTACCACATAAGATGTGGAATATGTAGCTTGTGACTGCGAGATAGACAAAGTATGACCGTATACTTGATTTCAGACACACATTTAGACGATCCAATGATCAACGAGATGTCTGACCGAGGATTCGATTCAGTCGAAGACATGAATGAAACGATTATAGCACGTGTCTTTTGTTCTCCACTCTGCCGCAACCATTACGAAGACACACTCGGCTCGAATCGGGTCAGCGCTGTCGAGACTGCCTGAAAATCCCGTGGTGAGGCACGGGGATGCGTGTCCGCGACCAACTAACTCAAGTCGTGGACAGCTTGGTATTTCGAACAATACCATTTACCAGTTGTGTTGAAATCCCAATCATATCAAATAAAGTACAAACAAGGTTCATCAATTTGTACGTTGGTACAGGTATTGAACTGCAATTCTCACCGTGTTATCTTAGCTAGTTGAAACTACGTCACTGCTCAGAACTGGAGACAGATCTGTTATCGGACGAAAACGCAGTTAGAACAGCACAGATTTGCCGTAGCTCCCCACAACGAGTAGCAGCGCGAGCATCAGTACGAGGGCAGTGAACTTGCCGATGAGGTCCGCACCAAATAGGACCGCAGGGAGGGCAAGTGCGGCGACGAACACCGCGAAATATTTGATGAAGTCGATGCTGACGCGGACGGCTTTAACGAGTGGTGTTTTGATGATCTTCGGAATCATGGTGTTTTCGTGGCCACGACGTGCGGAGGTGCGTATGGATATCTTACGTGCCCCCCTCTTCCGCCGCCTCGAGTAGTTCGTCAAGGTAGGCGGCGAGTTCATCGTCGTCGGGTTGTGGTCGGTACGGTGAGTCGGGGTCAACCGAGAGCAAGAGGTACACGGCGATTTCGTAGATCTCGTTGGTTTCGAGTCCGCGTTCATCGCGGAGATCCTTCATTGCACCGTGTACTAAATTACTGACATGAAAATGCGGTCGTGTCCCATTGTTCCCTGCCATGGTTCGTTGTTGAGTCGGCATACCAAAAATGTGGTGTGACGCCCACTAATAGGTCTTGGACGTTGTACCAATATGTCCATACACCACAGTACCCAACTTTTATGGTAGACAGACGACATGAATTAGACAGGCGGTGAGGGGGTGAGGCCCCGATGACCCCGCGACCAACTGACCATGACAGAATCAAACGACGTCCCCAAAGATGGGGACGTAACCGAAGATGAGACGGCCCCGCTATACGCGCGGGTGGCCGAGCGTGCGGACAAAAAGTTTGAACAATTCGAGAGAAGAGTCGCAGAACGCCTCTCGGTTCGACAGGCCAAGGCGCTGACGACCATAGTCGGAATTACAGCACTCGGGTCGACGAGTGCAGCAGCACAGTCGCTGGGCGAGTTTGGCGATGCCATGTGCGGAACTGGCCTCGGTCAGCTCATCGGCTTCGTGTTCATTGGGGCCGCCATGTACCTATTCATCAAGGCGGTGATGAAGGGCATGACCGCGATGGAGAAGATGAACTCGACCAAGCAGGGCCAGCAGCACGAGGGTAAACAGCAACTCGTCGACGCTGGAACGACCTTCTCCGGTGTGTTCATTCCGGCACTCGCCGCAGGGGTCACGGAAATTATGGGCATGAACACGGTATCCTGCCTTGCGCCGTCCTCGTGGAGTGTCGTTGGAACGGTCATCGTCGGTGTCCCCTTCTAGGGGGCAACGATGAGGACCAATAGTATCGCTGTTCGGCTGACTCAATCTTTAATTTCAATAGATGACCGGGAGTAACAACGCTCGTGTCGGCGGTGGTGGCTTCCGCCCACCTTCGGGCGGTGGCGGGTCACCACCCAATGATGGTGGTGGTGGAGGCGGTGGTGGCGGGGGAAACGTCGTTCCCGAGTTGGATATTGACCCGGTCGAGTTCGTCACCGAGGCGTTCGCCGGGTTTGTCGAGTCGTTCGCGAACGGTATCGGTGATGTTCTGGATGCGTTCCAGCACCTCGTGTTCGGTATCAACGCACCTGGTAGCACTACCGACCCCGCGACGTGGGGAGCACCCGAGGGCGGCCTCTGGTCCGGCGCATGGTGGCTATTCTGGACACTAGCCCCTCTCGCCATTGTCGTGTTGACTATGCAGGCGATGAGTGTCGCCGGACGAGAGAATACCCGCGAAGGGAAGGCGAAACTGTGGGAGATCGGAAAGGCCGCCGTGATGGTCTTCGTCGGGTGGCCGGTCGCAATCGGCGGCCTCCACCTATTCGACGCCATCTCGATGGGCCTCGTCCCAGATGGGACAGAGTTCATGTCGACGCCAGGGAGCGTCTCGAAACTCGGCCTTGGCCTCGTAGTCGGCGCATGCATGCTGGCATTTCAGTCGGGAACGATGGTCGTGGCAATTGGCGTGGTCCTCGCAGAACACGTTCTGCTCATCGCCGCTGTCGCAGGCTGGCCTATCTGGTGGGCGATGAAGCCTGCGGACAACGGATTTTCGAATGCGGCGTCGGGTATTGGCCTCTCGATGTACTTCGGGGTCGCTGGAGCAAAGGTCGTTCAAGCGGCTATCGCTGCTCTCATCTTCAACACCAGTTGGGAGATCGCGAACGTCAGCGAGACGTTCGTTACGGTGGTCGCATCGGGCGTCGGCCTACTGGTTGCGTTCGTTGGTATTCCCATCGTCGTTGGGCGCAACTTCATACCAGAGGCGATGACGGTCCTTGGGTCGCCCGCAGTCTCGGTAGCCGAGGACTACGCTACTCGCGGTCGTGAGACTGCGGCAGACGCGGCCAACGAGTATGCGTCAAGTGCGCGTGCGAACGTGCGCTCTAAGATGCCCAACTCGGTCCCGTCGCCGTCGTGGGCATCGGGTTCGAGTAGTCGGTGGGCCGGCGAGGTTCCCGAAGACTACTCGCCGTCCCCCGAACCGGGCGCATCAACGAGCGGGTCAACCATGAGCGAGACAGCGCGCGAACTCCCCGGTGAAACGAGTGAGAGTCAAGCAAGCAGTCAGAAGCGACGCATCGACAACCGCCTCAATAACAGAGGTGCGTACTGACGCATTCGGTCTTTTATACTCATACTTCAACGCACAATGACGCAGAATACTCAACACACGATTGACGCACAGATTCAGAAAGACCCCGGACAAATCGTCCCACCTCGGGTCGACACGAGCATCGACATTACAGATCACCTATCGTTGAAGGACCTCAAGACGCTCGCCCCAGCTGGCGTTCTCACGACTGCTGGTGTCGGTGGGCTGTTCACCGGCAACCCAACGCTTGGTACGGTGGGCCTCGGTGCGGGAGCTGTGGCCGGCGTCGGGGCTATCGGAATGACGGTGACGAACCGCTGGTACAACTCTCCCCGAGAGCGCGTTGCGGACTGGTATTCACACATCCGGTCAGATGACGAGAACACCGCCCTCGCGGATGTGACGGGCGTCGCCGGGATGACCGACGATGGGTTAGTCGAGATGGCCGATGGCCGCGTCGTCGGCCTTGTCCGCGTCGACCCACAGAACGCGGCGCTCCTCGATGACGGTGGGCAGAACTCGCTGGCCGCGTCCCTGTCGTCGGCTATCGACGAACAAGTCCGTGATATTCCGTTCCGCATCTACTCGACGACGCGCGACGAGAAACCGGGGACGGTCGTCGCACAGCGATATGAGGAACGGGCGCTCGACCCCACAACTGATGTGGACCAGTCCGATGTTCTGCTTGGGACCGCTGACTGGCTGACTGATGGCGACATTCCGAACTGGAACGCTCGCGAGTGGAAGCACTACGTCGCGGTCGATGCGGCTCCGAGTGACGCCCTCGGGCCGACCGACGAATCGCTGTGGGACATAGCGAACCCACTCGTTGACACGGGCGTCGAGACAGTGTCTGACGAGCAGGTCTGGAAGAAGACAAACAAGAGAGTGCAGACAGTCGTCGACGCGATCAACTCTGTCGGAGAACTCGAAGCAGAGCGCGTTGAGGCCGCCGAAGCCCTATCTATGGCCCGAAACTACTGGGGTCGAACCGATGAGGTCGGTGGTCCTCTCGCTGGTGATGTGCTCGCTGGTGAAACGGAGGCAGGGCACGTGGTCAACCCCGAGACGTTCGACGAACAGCGCGGGTGGGTCGACCTCGGTGACGAGTTCGCCCGGACACTCTGGATAGCCGAATATCCAACTGAGACGGAGTCCATGTGGCTCTCGCGGCTGACGAGTATCCGAGGAATCAACGTGGACCTCTGTGTCAACGCCGACCCAGTCGACAAGGATGCTGCGATTCATGAGTTGTCGCAGAAAATCGCTGACGTAGGCTCCGAGGGGATGGATCGGCAGGAGGACGGTGACGTCACCACAATGGACGTTGACGACGCGAACGACGCGAACGTCAAGATGCGGAAGCTACTGCGAGACACCCCAAGTCAGCCGTGGGACGTGTCGACTTACGTGGTCGTGCGGGCTGACAACGAGGCCGCGCTGAACACGGCTGACGAGACGCTGTCTGCTGTCGAGTCGTTCGATGGCGCGAAGCACGCAGCGCTTGATGAAGCCGAACAAGACGTGCGTGACCTGCTGACGACGACGCCCGCGAACGTCACGCCTATCGCACCATCACTCGTCCAAGGCACGCTCCTGCGCTCTGCGTCGCCGCTGACAACTGATGTCTGGAACGACGAAACGCCCGCCGACAAGTCGCGACGAGTGCCGGGCGCTGTCATCGGGTCGATGTTCCCGTTCTGTGGTGTGTCGATCCAAGAGGAATCGGGAATGGACTGGGGCCGGAACGAACAAAACGGGTCGCTGCTCCGTCTGTCGCCGTTCGAACGCGGCGGTGCGCCGCATCAGCTCACCATCGGGCAGACGCGAGCGGGCAAGACCTACTCAGCGTCGAAAGCGGCGATGCGATGGTGGTTGGAGCGTGACGGCCGGACGCTCATCACTATCGACACTCAGCAGGGATTTGACGGCGTCACGCGACTCTGCAATGGGAAACATATCGAGGTTGACGCGAGTCAGTCGGTCAACCCGCTCCGCATCACAGCGCCGTCTGACGACCCGCAGGACTGCGCCCGCGAGTTCAGAATGACCGTCGAGGAGACGGTCGCGTTCTTGACTAACCTGCTCCGGTCGGATGGCGTCGACAACGCTGACGAGTTCGCGCCAATACTCTCACAGGCCGCCGAGTCGACGTTGTCCCGCGCTGGCATCGATGCACACCAACCCGAGACGTTCAATAACGGCAATCCCAACCTCTCAGACTTCATCGACACGCTCATCGACATGAACGAGTCGCCGGAGAAGTACACCTGGAGCGACGACGGCCATGAGGTCGAGTCACACAAAACGCAGGTCGGCGAACTCCTGACGAAATTGCGGTCGTTCCAAGAAGGCGGCAAGTACGAGGCGCTGGTCGGGGAGGATGAGATAGACATTGTCAGCGATGATGTAGAAATGGCGTACCTTGACCTGCACTCGCTGTCAGGGTCCGACGACGCCGAAAAGAGCGCGATGTTGATGCTGATGCTCTCACAGGTCCGCAAGAAAATCAAAACCGCACCCGGTGAGACGGTGCTGATGCTCGACGAGGCCCACGTCCTACTCGACAACCCACGCACGGCAAACTGGTTGCAGAAGGCCGCTCGCGAGTTCGCTCGCTACGATGCAAGTCTGTGGTTCCTCTCACAATCCCCGAAAGACTTTGTCTCGGCTGACTCGGAGACAGACGCTCGTGACACGATTCGCGGGCAATGCGGGATGGTTCACATCTTCCGAACACCTGCCGTCGACGACGATGTTCTCGCAGAGTTCGGTCTGAACCAGACCCAACGCGAGTTCGTTCGCGAGAAAGCCGTCCGTGGCAAATCCGGACGTGGATACTCAGAGTGTCTAATTTACGCTGAGGACATTGCCGGGTGGATTCCGACCTACGTCGAAACATCACCCGCTGAGGACGCGGTGTTATCATGGTCGCGTGACGATGGCGACGAGGCGCTCGCGGATGACCAAGGACAAGACCGAACGGTCGCCGCTGCGGGAGGTGACGATTGATGGGCCTGCTCGACTCGCTTCGCGGGACGGAACAACGTGAGGAAGCAGGGTACGACGCGGTGGAGATAGATGCCGACCTCGCTACCTCGCTGACAAGTCCAGGCGAACGCGACGCTATCAGCGTGCGCCCGAACAAGGACAATGGCGGGATTGAGGCGATGACGAACGTCCTCGAATCGCTGCATTCGGTGGAGACAGACTCACCCCGGTTGTCGCGGTCAGTCCAGAACGTCTCACCAGCTCATTCGTTCGAGATGCGATACACGCGCGAGCAGGGTGGCGGCGACCGCGTCGTGACGATGCAGTACGTCGCAGGCGACGACCGTACCGATGGAACGCTCAAGCGTCAGTTGCAGACGCAGTATCCCGACTCCCAGCTTGACCGTGTCTCGTCCGAAGTCATCCCGGAGTGCGGCGTCGACGGTCGCTACATCGCGGGTGCGACGCTCCAACTTCGTCGGTACACGCTGTATCCCATCAAAAACCTCGACCTACCGGGGTTCTCGACGGACCCGACGGGGGCGATCCTGGAGGAGATGGTCGGCACGCAAGACGAATCCGAGACGGACGCCGACGTCGTCGTGCAGGTGATGTTCAAGCCCGCTCGTCGGACGTGGACCGAAGGCGTCGACGGCGGCCACGGACTCGTCGACGACGATGACGAGGCGGTGAACGGCACGCCGGGAATCAAGACGCTCGCGATGAACCTGCGACAGCCGACGTACAAGAAAGAGCGCCGCTTGTTTACTCGTGAGACTGTCGAGTATCCCCCCTCGAAGGTCGACAAGTCGGTCGCCTCCCTGCTCGAAGAACAGCAGGGAGAGAAGGGGTGGCGACTCTGCCTGCGCGTGTTTGCCATCAGCGACGACCCTTCCGTCGCCATCTCGCGGGCGTCGACGACCGCTGGAATGTTTCGCAATTTCTACGAGAGCAACAGCGAACAAACCTTCGTACCGGACCCGCTCGACGAGGGTGAAGTTCGAGAGACTGCGTTGCGGGCAGCTGACCGGGAGTGGATCAACCACGGGATTGTGAAAGCACAGCGTGAGGTGGCCGGTCTGCTGAACATCCCCGAATCGCAGTACGTCACGACGAACAAGATGCGCTGGTCGATGAGTCGACCGGGCGAGGGCGTCCCGCCGGGAACGCCTCGGTTCGACTTTGCCGAACACAACGTCGCAGGCGCGTCGCACGAGGAGGAGCAAGTCGCCATGCTTGACGAGTCTGGTCGTGGCGACCCCTTCTGGTACGGGTTCGGGAGTCGGCACGGCGTCGAAGTCGGCATCGAACCGGACGTGCTGAATGTCCACCAGTTCGTCGGTGGCGGGACCGGGAAGGGTAAGACGACGTATCTGACCAACCTGTCGAGTCAAATTATGGAACGCGGCCACGGGGCGATGATTTTTGACCCGAAGGGGAAGGACGCTGACGAGTTCATCCGCGAATGGCCCGAGGACCGTGACCGCGAGGACTTCGTGTTCGTCGACCTCACAGACGAGTACGAGAACAAGGTCCGGTTCAACTTCCTCGAAGTGCCGGGGGACGTCGAACCGGGCACGCGAAAGTTCGCGTCGACGGTCGAAGCGCTCTGTGACGACCTGACGGCGATGATTAGTCAGGCGGGCGGTGACGACAACTACTGGGGTGCGCTGATGGACCGCGTCGCTCGGACACTCATCCGGGGGATGGCGAAGTCGGGACGGACCTGCACCCTGCTCGACCTCGCGTGCGTCTGCACCAACCCGGACAACCGCGACAAATTCGCTGAGTGGATGAGCGAGGAGCGGATGCACTTCATCGAGGACGCCGCCGAGCGGATTCGGGAGAAAGAGGACAGCGACCTCGAACCGCTCGCGGGCCGTCTCGACCAATGGGTCCAGAACGACGCCATCCGTGACCTCATCGCCGCTCGCGAGTCGACCGTTAGCATCAGCGAGGTCGTGCGCGACGGGAAGGTCGTCGTCGTTCGGAACGCGCCGTCAAGCGGTGAGACGGAAAAGCGACTGTTCGCGACGGCACTCATCCGTCGGGCGTGGGTCGCCGCTCGCGAGAACCGCGACTCGCCGCCGTTCTACGTCGTGCTTGACGAGTTCGACAGTATCGTCTCAGAACAGTCGGACATCCACAGCATCCTGTCGGAAGCACGCGCGTTCGACTTCTGCCTGACGCTGTCGTGTCAGAACCCGTCGAACCAACTCCCCGAGCAGGTCCAGAAGGCCGTCGAGAACCAATGTGAGACGTTCATCTCGTTCAACCCCGGTGGGAAGGACGACGCGCGTCTCATCGCCGCTCAACACTCGCCCGAAGTGTCCTGGGAGGACCTGACGAACCTGAGCAAGTACAAGTTCTTCATGCGAACCCACGACGACACCGACACGCTGACCCACTCGTACAAAGTCGATGCGTTCCCGCCAGTCGGGGAAGTACGTCGCGAGGTCAACGGTGTGGCCGGGATGACCGACGCGGAACTTGACACGCTGAAACGCGAGTCCGTCGAGCGCTACGGCGAACCGATGGAGAGTGCTGAACAGCAGAAGCGTCAGTCCCACTTCTACGACCTCGGGGGCGTCGGACCAGACGGCCACGACGGTGGCAACCTCGAACTCACCGATGAGCGTGCAACCAAACTACTCGCGGCGCTGTTTCGCCTGCGTGTCTCTCAGGACCTCGATGACGGCGAACCTATCCAGATGGTCGACGCGAAAGAGGCAGTCCGTGAGCGCGTCGACGTTGACGGCCAGCACGTCGATACGCTCATCCAACGGGCGAACTCTCGCGACCTCGTCAACGTGTCGAACGACGCGATGACCATCGACCTCGCACCTGCCGGACGGGAACAACTGTTCTCGTCGGGGCAGTCGGGCAATGCGGGTTCGATTGCTCATCAGGCGGCGATGGAACCAATTGCCCACGACCTCGCGGAGATGGGCTACCACGTTCGTGTCCCCGAGCAGACGGGTGACGAGATGCCCGACCTGTTTGCCGAGTGCCCGGTCGACACGGGCGGCGAGACGTTCGAGGAAGCAATGGCGAATCGCGACCGGCTGAAAGAGCAGTACCCCGACGTGTTCGCGCTGAGTAAGGAGCGTGATGTTGCTGTCGAGTTCGAGAAGGCGACGCGGTCGGCTCCGGCGCAGATAGGGCACAACCTTCGGAAAGCCGTCGAGTCGGGCGACCATTGCCTGTTCATCGTGAATCAGTCTGACGACGATGGCGAGCGCTTCGCTGATGCCGCGCGACAGCTCTCGGAGAAACTGGCCGACCCGATGCTGACGTACACCGAACGGCGGACACCGAACGACGTCGAGGCCCGCTATCACCACCGCGACGACAAGTGTCCGGCAGTCCACCAGGAAGGCGCTGAGGCCCCGAGTAAGTTCGTCGCCATTCCCGGTGACGTGACCTACCAATGGGTTCTCGATGGAGACCTCGTAGTGCTGCGAGATTCGGATGGGACCGAGTACACACAGTTTGCTGACGTTGACGCGTGGACATCGCGGTCAGCGACCGATTGGCCCGCTCGATACCGCGTTGGCGATGACGGCCACGTCACGGTCAGCGGTGACTCGCTCGACGAATACGAGTCAGTCGACGCGCTCCGAGAGGACTACACACTCGTCTCCGCTCCGTACATCCCCGAGATGGAGTTCGCGGGTGCTATCGACGAACTGGGCGCACTCCCGACGCGCGACGAGTGGACTATCGCAGTCCTGCCGAACGACAATATCGGTCTGCAACGGTACGACCGAGTCGACGACACCTGTTACCCGCTTGTCGAGGGTATTGAGGACCGTAGAGACAGGTCCCGCGACGAAAACCCCCACACCGAAGGCGGGGAAGACACCGGTCCAGATGCGGTGCAACCTGACGACGGCGACGACAGCGACGGCCTCTGGTCCGACTCGCTGCTCTGATTCACAGTGCCGCTACAACTGTACTCTTTTGAGGAAGTCGGTACGGACAATCCACAGTCAGAAGCCATAAGTGAGTCAGGGGATTCTGTCGGAATGCGCGTCTGCTGCCATCACAATTAGCATTCGCGCAAAGGGCCTAGGCCCCTTTGATACTGACCCCTGAGCGATAGGTTCTGTTGACCCCCAGACGCTGATGGTGTGGAGATACTGAGTCACTGGCTTAACCAGTGGTTCAAGACGAACTGAACGCTCATCAGTCTACTTACCGTGCGACTGAGACTAGCTATGGAATTACCAATATATGTCATACACTTGCCTACAACGGCTTTCCAAACACGCTCGTCTTAGGGCGTAACCGAGCGGGAGATATACTCCACGAGCGGCTCATCAAGATAATCAGCACATCACAAAGCCGGTTAGTTGAGACGTCTGCTTGCTGGAGATGTGTCCAAACAACAGCAGCAAGCAGACAGTGAAATTCACGAGGACCAGCTCCTTAACTTCCTCGTCAACTCCCTTGACGAGGAAGTTGCTCTCTCACTCGCTGAAAACGCTGAACTCGATGCTGAAGACATCTACGAGGTCCTCGTCGGCGCCTGCGCCGACGGGACCTCGGTCTCAACGCTCTGTGAGAGAAGCGAAGATGCACCACACGAAAACTCGGTTCTCTACCATCTCCGCACCAAATTTGACCTTGAGACGCTCGAACAGGTTGGAAACACGCTCCTCCAGAAGGACGTTCTCGACGTCCTTCCCCAGCAGGTGGAGGTCGTTTCGGACCTCCACCTGCGGCCCTACTACGGCGACGAAGACGATACAGACGGCCTGTATCACTCACAAGCGAAGCGTGGAACCACCGCGTTCCACGCGTACGCGACACTCTACGCGCGTGTGAAGAACAAACGCTACACGCTGGCGGTGCGCCGTCTCGAAGACGGCGACACCGCCAGCAGCGTCCTCGCAGAGTTTCTTGGTATTCTCGACGGCCTTGACCTCGGTGTCAAGGCCGTCTATCTTGACCGCGAATTCTACGACAGCAAGTGTTTGACGCTGCTTCAGGCGCACAACCACGCGTACGTCATGCCGATCGTCCGCTGGGGACGGACGATCAAGCGAGAACTCTCGGAAGGGTGGAGTCGCGTGATTCAGCACGACCTGACGGCGAAACTCGACGGTCACAGCTGGACCGTCGAGTTTCCCGTCTACATCGACTGTACCTACCTGAACGGGCGGTACGACGAGCATGGGGTGGCGCGTCACGGCTACGCCGCTGACGCGCCTTTCATCGACTCACCGCGAGACGCTCGATACCACTACGCGAAACGCTTCGGTATCGAAGCGAGCTACCGACTCTCCGAGCAAACGATTGCGACGACTACGACACAGAATCCGGTCGTACGGCTGTTGTACGTCGTGGTGAGTTTGCTGTTACAGAACGTCTGGCGGTATCTGCACTGGGAGTACGTGGCGACGCCCCGCCGAGGCGGGCGTCGCCTCTGGCAGTGGTCGTTCAAGGAGTTCATCAACATGATTCGACGGGCAGCGTGGACGGTCCTCGCGGTGCGTCGGGCCGTCCCCGCGAACCGGCCACCAGACGACCGGTTTAGCCGGTAACTCTTGACCGGGCTAGCCAGCGGTGTGAGTGGCGACGCTGTCGCGTCAGCGGCTGACCGCCGCCGACAGCGACAGCTCTCCACCGATTCGTCCATGATTCTCCCGTCGAGACCGTCAATGCAACCGCTCCGACACAGAACTCAGGCTTCAGAAACAGCTAGCCGAGGATGCTTTGTGAGGTACTGATAATAGATTACCTCAAGACGCATAGACCTCAGCGGCTCTGTCAAAGTAATTAGCCATTGACATTAAGGACAGAACTCTTCTCACCAGTTTTCGCGGACGCTGTTGGAAACTTGCTCCTCAACAAATCGCCAGACATGAAGAGGATTTCAACAGAGCCACCTCAGTCGGTTCGGCAGCTTGCCGTAGAACACGTCGTCGTAGAGCCGGTAATCTAGGACAGTCGTTCTACGAAGTCCTCGACCATCTCGATTGCCTCTTCTAAATTCGCTGTATAAGAGACGTAATCAGAAGAAATCGTCTCTGTGAACCCAGGGCGGTGGTAATCTGGTCCCGCAGTCTCTAACCCTTGTACCGTCCACTCGTCGTGGAGTTCGAGACTGACGACACGAACGGGGACATCGGTTCCGACGAGGTCGACGTTCGAAACGTCCCAGTCGAACTCTTCTTGGTCTAACGGGCGAGTCCATTGGTGAGTTCGTGGGTCAAGCTTTTCGTACGTCCATACACGACCGTTCGATTCGAGGGTGTGTGACGGAATCGAATCCTCGTCGTATTCAGTCATTCAGCAACAGAGTCGTTGCTCCGAGCGAAGAAAGTAACGGACCGTTTAAATTAGTGAACACACCACAACCACGCAATAGTAGCTTCAACTAACAATCACATAACCGGGACCTCCTCCAGAAGAAGACACTCGATAGAAGTCTCGACACCCTCGTGAAGGTGATTCACCAGAGCATCAACGACGCTGGGGTCGAGAACGTTGGTCAAGTCAGAGGTATATTCAGTACCTCACAAAGCCGTTTAGTTAGAAGGTCTGCTTGCTGAAGATGTGTCCAACAACCAGCAAACAGACGATGAAATCCACGAGGACCAGCTCCTTAACTTCCTCGTCAACTCTCTTGACGAGGAAGTTGCTCTCTCACTCGCTGAAAACGCTGAACTCGATGCTGAAGACATCTACGAGGTCCTCGTCGGCGCCTGCGCCGACGGGACCTCGGTCTCTACACTCTGCAAGAGAAGCGAAGATGCACCTCACGAAAACTCCGTTCTCTACCATCTCCGCACCAAGTTCGACCTCGAGACGCTCGAACAAATCGGGAACACGCTCCTCCAGAAAGACGTTCTCGACGTCCTTCCCCAGCAGGTGGAGGTCTGCGCAGACCTCCACCTGCGGCCCTACTACGGCGACGAAGACGATACAGACGGCCTGTATCACTCACAAGCGAAGCGTGGAACCACCGCGTTTCACGCGTACGCGACACTGTACGCACGCGTGAAGAACAAACGCTACACGCTGGCGGTGCGCCGTCTCGAAGACGGCGACACCGCCAGCAGTGTCCTCGCAGAGTTCCTCGGTATTCTCGACGGCCTTGACCTCGGTGTCAAGGCCGTCTATCTTGACCGCGAATTCTACGACAGCAAGTGTTTAACGCTGCTTCAGGCGCACAACCACGCCTACGTCATGCCGATCGTCCGCTGGGGACGGACGATCAAGCGAGAACTCTCAGAAGGATGGAGTCGCGTGATTCAGCACAGTCTGACAGCGAGACTCGACGGTCACAGCTGGACCGTCGAGTTTCCCGTCTACATCGACTGTACCTACCAGAACGGACGGTACGACGAACATGGGGTGGCGCGTCACGGCTACGCCGCTGACGCGCCGTTCATCGACTCACCACGGGACGCTCGATACCACTACGCGAAACGCTTCGGTATCGAGGCAAGCTATCGACTCTCCGAGCAAAGTATCGCGACGACCTCGACACAAAATCCGGTCGTACGGCTGTTGTACGTCGTGGTGAGCTTGCTGTTACAGAACGTGTGGCGGTATTTGCACTGGGAGTACGTGGCGACGCCCCGCCGTGGGGGGCGTCGCCTCTGGGAGTGGTCGTTCAAGGAGTTCATCAATATGGTCCGTCGAGCAGCGTGGACGGCCCTCGCGGTGCGTCGGGCCGTCCCCGCGAACCGACCACCAGACGACCGGTTCCACCGGTAACTCCCGACCGGGCTAGCCAACGGTGGGAGTGGCGACGCTGTCGCGTCGGCGGCAGCCGCCGCCGACAGCGACGGCTCTCCGCCGATCCGTCCATGATTCTGTCGTCGAGACCGCCAATGCAACCGCTCGGCCACAGAATTCAGGCTTCAGAGACAGCTAGGCGAGGATGCTTTGTGAGGTACTGATATTTAGACTCGTAGAGCTCCAATAACCTTGAAACGTATTCGAGGAGGACATCTGGGACTCTTGAGATCGGTATGAGTACTGTGCAACAGCCAAGAACTATTCAGAATCGAAATGAAGAACGAACTACACAAGCCCGTTCGACGTGACAGCAAACATCCGATAGATTTAGACGTCGTGAATCAGAGGTATTCTATATGAGTCGTGGAGTTGTCGTCGATCTATTCTGCGGTGCAGGAGGTGCCTCTCTCGGGTTTGTTCAGGCGGGATACACTGTCGCGGGGGCCGTTGACATCAACGACGAAGCATTGGAAACGTACAAGCGAAATCTCTGCGACGCCGATCTTGACGAGTATCCTGGCGAGGTCACGTTCGACTCCCCTCTCAAGGGTAATCTAAATGCCAACAAGGGCGGTCACGTCACCTTCGAGTACATACGAAACGAATTCGGTTTAGAACCCGGAGAGGTTGACGTCATCGCTGGGTGCCCTCCTTGCCAGAATTTCAGCAAGCTCAGAGATACGACGCCGTGGCCGGAGGACGAGCCAAAAGATGAGCTACTCCAGTCCTACGTGGAGTTAATTCGGGCAGAGAAACCCGGTGCGGTCTTCTTCGAAAACGTCCAGGGAATAACCAATAAGCGCGACGGAGAGACGACCTACTCGCAGTGGTTCAAAGATCAGATGAGGGGGATGACTCGCGACGACGATCCCGAAGAGAAGGGATACGGAGTTAATCTAAAAGTCGTTAACGCAGCAGATTATGGAGTCCCGCAGCGAAGAATGCGTACGATAGGGATCTGTATCTACGGTGCTTCTGATTCCGAAGTCGAATTTCCACCTGAGACTCACGCAAGAGAACCCGAAGACGGACTGAAAGAGAGATGGGTCACAGTAAAAGACGTACTGAAAGAGGAATACGAACGAGGCCGATTGAAACAAGACCTCGATCTCGGTCAAAAGCAAGTTGGGATCGATGGGTATCCTGACGATCCTGCGCACCGATCACGTCGTCACAACAGCAACACGGTCGAGACGATGAAAGCAATACGGCGACACGGCGATAGTTGGAAGGACCTGCGGGGAACGGAGGACGAAGAATTCATTCGTGAATGTCACCGAGGTTTCGACACTCAAGCAGGTGCAGCGTACGGAATTATGGACTGGGAATCCCCTGCACCAACGCTAACTACTCGGTGTACAAATTTTAGCTCGGGTCGCTACACACATCCAGAAGAGAATCGGACGATTACATTCCGGGAAGCAGCACTTCTAATGTCTTTTCCAGCAGATTTCAAGCTTCCAGACAAGAACAGCGCAGCAGAGCGAGTAGTTGGGAATGCAGTTCCGCCTCAGCTTGTGAAGAGCATCGTTGAAGATCTAAATGTAGCCAGAAAGGAACCCCGCAAGATTGCTTGAAAGCACCTACAAGCGGAAATAACCCCGTACTGGGGAGAGTCACGAATTATTGGATAGCCTGCTCACCCCCAAATATTGCTGTAATTGAGAGTCAAGTCTGAAAACATGATATTCCGGAGAAATTATCCCTTACTGAAACTATTCTAACGGAACGTATATATGAGGTTTACAGAGAAAAATTTGTGGTCTTAACTAGAGATATGATGGGTGTAACGCTGGAAAATGCCCCGTACGAACTTCCTCCAACAGAGGGAACGCACTCTCTGTTAGTCCGAACTGCAATCCGGGAAGAACGCGATCTCTGTCTAATTCCGCCTACTCTCCGTCAAGAATATCTGGACCGTCACGCCCTCGAAGGTCTCTACGAAATGATGGGAATGGATCGTCGTGCCATCATGATTATGTCCAGAAATAGTGACATCCGTGATCGCTACGAAAAGATGGTCGGTCCGTTTCAATTTTCGACAGGGAGGTGGCCCCTCTCGTCAGTCAAGTCTGATGGGTCATTGGTGCCAAAGACTCAACACTACGTGACCGAAGATGCACCACCTGCAGTCATCTATGCAAAATGGGCGACTAGGCTGCCAAACCCAGAGCACGCTCAGGCGATTCAAGCTGTCCTCTACGACGAAAACGTCGGGTTTGACGAGGAACGCTTCGAGGCGTTCGAGCGATGGCGCGCTGCTGCCGACATACCTACCGTAGTCTACTACATCCGGGACCCACTCGGTAATACGTACGATCGTATCAAAGACGAGGTCGATTCGACGTGGATGTGGACTAAGTCCCGCCTTCGTAAAGTCTGTGAGTGGACCCGAGACGGGGGTGCCACGTATCAATCGCTAGTCGACCCAGAAACTATCCCACAATGCACGGTCAGAGAAACGCAATTGCTCAAAAATAAAACATCAGGGCAGTCTTACGAACCGCACGTCTGTAACACAGGTCCCGTTGCTGAGCAATTTGAGCGTGTATGGTCGGCGTACGAGGACTTCCAAACAGTAGAAGGCAAAATCGACGAGCGGGATCTTATGCTGGCTAAATTCTATCTCCGCGACACGGTTTCCCGATTTTCTCGGTTGGTTGCCCTCTTGGAGCAGAGCAACGTCTATCGGGCAAACCACGGGAAGGCGACGACCTTGTCAGGCCGAATTGGGGCACTCCGACAAATGCACTCGGATCTGACTGGCGACGCACAGGCCGGAGGAGGCGCACTACAACAAGCCATCTACGAGCTAGAGGATTTGGCCGAACTCTTGAACGATCCAGACAATCAAGCCTGGAAGCGTGGTGCAGTTCTGTCTGCCATGCTTCAAGTAACCGATAACGACGAGGGACTCATCATCGTCGCTCCAGACGAGCCTGAAGCGAAGGCGCTTGAAGCAGACCTATACATTAACCGTAGGAAGTTCTGGGTCGAAGCAGAAGAACGAGTAACCATCTGCACGCCGAATTCGATTAACATCGAATCACCAGCAGACCACTTGCTTCTCTATGGACCTCCCAAATACGAGGACCGGTGGATACTTCGCTCTCCTCACGGAGCCAACGTTAGCGTCCTGGCTTATCCGCACGAACTCGGGTTATTGTTTTCTCAAGCTAGTAGCCTTAATCACGCCGTCGAGGCAGCTACTCCCCGACAAATACCTCCAGAGGGTCCAGAAGATACTGGACGTATCCTTGCGAGTATTGCTGAAGAGCTCCCGAGAACACCCCTTTCGGCCGAGGAAGATAGAAACAAGCCACCGACCGTCGCTTGTTCTGACCTCGATGGCGTCCAGATATCTATCCCAGACGCAGACTCCGTCGAAAAGGGTGAGATTTCTGGATCACAGACGTTCAAAGGTCACGAACAAGCGGATCAGAACAAGCGAGATAGGGTCAACAGCCTAATTGAACGAAGCTTAGCCAAGTTCGGCCAAGCGAGTGGGAGATATACACCCAGCAGCACTGGTGGTGGTGAAACATCCTCATCTCAGTCCGAATGGGAACGTCGCGATGTCGACGGCTGCATCGAATTAATCGGGCAAGATGGCTACCGGATGGCTAACAAGCCGGAGAAAACGGTCGAGGTCGTTCGTTTGGATGCTGAGGTCCGCGTCAGTAAAGAGATGTCAAAAGTAATAGAGGGAGAGATTGTTGTTAGCGTTCGAGACCGAATGGAGATTCGATCCCACGTTGAACGGCAACTCTTCGACATGGGTGAGGCAGAGGTAGTCGTGAAAGCGAACAAGTGGAAAGATCACCTCGCACGTGAGATTGAGAGGCGTGGGGACACGTTCGAGGAATTCAAGCAGCGGATAGAACAAACCGGAATCGAACCGAAAGGAGATGGTGCATACCGAAATTGGTACCACGGAACGATTACAATGCCAAAAGCACGAGACTCGCTCTACTATATTACTGAAGCATACGATCTCGATGAAGTTCAGGGAGAGCTGGAAGTGTGCTGGACAGCAAATCGGACGATCCGACGTGTGAAAAACGCCCTCATCAACAAGTGGCTTGACCAAGCTCAAGCCGACCTTCTATCTAAAGCAGCTGACGTCGACGACCTCATCGATAATGATTTCGATCTCGACATTCGCCTATCCGACTTCGAGAAAGTCGATGACGAGGGTGAAGACCTAGTACTAGTTCATCAAATTAAGGAAATCAGACACGGCGTCACCGTTCCCCACAGTTATCTGGGTACTTGGCGAACACCGTAAACGACGTGGTATTCTGGGGTGACGGTACTCGGTGTCTGTTGATTTAGTGTCCTCATCTGCTCGCATACGTTTAAGTCGATTCGATTAATTGACTATGTATTCACATGTCACGCGATGTCCCAGGACGTGACGCTCCGAGGTATACGCGGCCGCCCAATGACGCCTATGAACCGGATTCAAACGTAGAGTACGTCCGCCGCCAGCTCGTGAACAACGTCCTGACGGCGGATCTCGAAGACCGAATCACCGGCCGAGGAGAGCAACACGAGGTCTTATACGGAGCTCGTCCACAAGACCAATTCTTCGCCGGTGCGCTACCTTCGCAATTCAAATACCGAGAAGCAAAAGCAAACGAGGAATCCTACGGAAACGTTGCTAAGCAGGTCTCGCCGTTCAAAGTCGGCGTTACGTTCCGACTTCCCCGCCACATTTCTGACGATGTAGAACTCACAGTACGACCGGATGCATTCGCCTTTCAGAGACAGCTCCCGACGTTCGAGGAACAGCAGCGCGAGCACAACGACAACACCGACGCATCAGTGCTCGATCAAGATCGAGAAACCTCAGACGAGTCAGAAAACGAGTCAGATGCCAACGCCGGCAGTTCACAGGGAACGACGGATCTCTTGCGAACGTACAAGCGATTAGATCCGGAATGGTCGTCGACATCCGTCACAGGTGAGGAAATTAACGAACAGGTAGGGTGCGATGAGCCACTCACTCTGGACTTAGATCTTTCAATCCTCTACGAGAAGGCGTACGCTGTCGACCGTCGCTTCTGTGAACGTACGGACGGAGTGAGCGAAAATGAAGCGTCGATGCTCTCGGACGAGACACTATCGTCGGAGTCCGAGTTCGAGAATCATGTCTCAGCTGCGTACGACGGCCAAGAACTCACTCCTCTTTGGGACGCCCGGCTGGAGCTCGACGTTAGACCTGATGACGATGACGAGTTCCTTTTACTCACAGCCCGGTTGATTAATACTCACGGTGAAGAGTACAACCCCGACGACGAGGAGTATCAAGAACAGAACGATCCGGGTTACGAAGACTGGCGTTCGACTTTCTTCGATGTCGAAGTCGCAGTTACCGTCGACGGAGCGCCTCTGAAGGTCTTCGATTCGAACGAAATTGAAGACAAGTACCAGTACGACGGTCGAATCTTTGCCGTTGGTGAAAACGCGGCGACGGAACCGATATTTCCAGCCCATACTGACAAGACTGGACCTAATCGTGAACTGTACAGTGAACAGCCAGCGAACGACGACCCAGTCGGTGTACGAACGGAAATGGTTCCGCTGTACGAACAATCGCGCTACCTATCACGGAATCCCGACGACATCGCAGCCCCAATGGACGTTCTCGCCGGCGATGAAAGCGATGAGTCCATGTTCGACTGCTTAGAAGCGCTTGCAGCAGGCATGGAAGACGCCGTAGCTGACTATCGGGAGATCAAGTCCGAGATGGTCTCCGGGAAATCAAGCGAAGCGGCGGCGGAATTCGACAAAGCAGTTGCCGGATTTGAGGCCGACCATGAGCGAGTGTTAGCTGGTATCGAGTGTCTAAAGCAGGATCCGCGTGCGCGTCGCGCGTTCAAATACATGAACGAATCGTTCCAGGAGATGGGCTTCGATAAGTGGCGCACCTTTCAGATCGTCTTCATTCTGATGACGATTCCGGATATGCTCAAACAAGCAGACGAAGCCGGATCGGAAGTGAGCGTCTCTTGGGACAACGAAATACTCGAGACCCAGTTGGATGTCGCTGACGTCGTCTATTTCCCGACGGGTGGCGGGAAAACGGAAGCGTATCTGGGGCTCGTCACGTTCACTGCGTTTCACGACCGGATGCGTGGAAAGACTCATGGAATGACTGCCTTTACGAAGTTCCCACTTCGGTTTTTGAGTTTGCAGCAGCTCCAGCGGATCGCAAACGTCCTTGCCAAGGCAGAAGAGATCCGCCGCCGAGAAAATCTGGGCGGCGACGAGTTCTCAGTCGGATACTTGGTTGGTTCCGGCAACACCCCAAACACGCTCCGAGCTGGGAAATACACGAACAACATCCGGAAAGCACAGGAAGACGAAGAATTCCAGAAGTCGGTCAAGTACGTCACTACGTGCCCGTTCTGCGGCGAGAAGGAGGTGTCTATAGATGGGGACCTCGAACAGGGTCGCATCATACACCAGTGTGAGAATCCGGAATGTGATGAAGTCAAACGAAACGGCGGAGAGCCAGCCCCGCTTCCAGTATACGTTACTGACAGAGAGATTTACCGCTACACGCCGACGTTCGTTGTCTCGACCATCGACAAGATCTCCATCGTCGGTATGCAACGCCGTATGCGGGCCGTTCTCTTCGGACGAACGTCTCTTAAATGCGCCAAACACGGGTACTCTGGTGAGAATCGATGTATTGCTGACACCGGCATTCTAAACGAGGCTGGCCAGTGCGATGAGGACGATTGGGAAGAGGTTGACCCCGTCGACCCACCTAGCCTTCTTATTCAAGACGAGTTACACCTCCTCCGCGAAGAATTTGGTTCATTTGACTCTCACTACGAAACGCTTATTCAGCATCTGAACCGTGCGTTTTCAGACGACACGTGGCACACAAAAATAGTCGCCGCGACGGCGACTATCAAGGGTGCCGAGCAGCAGGTAGAAGCGCTATACATGAAGGACACGAACGTCTTTCCATCACCCAGTCCGCGGTTAAAGCAATCTTTCTACGCGTACGCTCACCCGACGCGCATTCAGCGACGGATGCTCGGGGCACTTCCACGGACGCTCTCTCGGACCTACGCGATCGAAAAAATCCACGAGGAGTATGCGCGTGCAATTCAAGAGTACCGCGCCGCTCCTGAGACGCTCTACGATGCACTAACGCAGGTGTCTGACGAGTACACACTGGAGCAGGCTGAACTCCCTTCAGACCCCACATCGCTTGAAGCGGTTATAGACGACATTCTTGACGACTATGAAACGCAGGTCTCGTACCACTATTCACGCGACAACACCGACCTGATGAAGCGGGTTCTTCGGACGATGATCAACGTCCATCTTTCTGACGACGGCGAACCATATTATCCCTTGAACGGCCAACTCATGACTGGTCAAACGCCCCTCGAAGACGTCAGCTCTGTCTTAGAGATCCTCGAGAATCTCGATGAACTAGATAGCCCAGCAGACGCAGTTCACATGCTCATCGCAACCTCGATGATCAGTCACGGAGTGGACGTCGATGCGTTGGACTTCATCGGTTTCTTCGGCCTTCCGCGGAACACGGCCGAGTACATTCAGTCGTATTCACGCGTTGGGCGCAAGTGGCCAGGGACTGTGTTCCTACTCTTCGATCCGATGCGGACCCGCGATCGGTCCTACTACCGTCACTTCCAGTATCATCAGGAGTATCAGGACCTCTTAGTCGAAGCGACACCCCTAGAGAGATGGGCAGAGTACGCGATTAAGTGTACGATGCCCGGGGTCGTCTGTTCAATATTGATCCAATATTACGACGAGATCCTCGCCGGCAAAACGAGCATCCGATTGTACGATGGGGAGGGAGTTCAACAGGCCGTCACCAACGGTCATCTCAAATACGACGAAGTGCTTTCGCTGGTTCGCTCTGCTTACGGCGTAGATGGACAGCCATCAGATGGCTCAGAAAGTTCACGGAGCGGCGTCGAGCTCTACCGCCGACAGATCAACGCTAGATTTGACGAGATCTGGGACGCACTAATCGACCCAAACAACCTCATCGAACGACAACGCGCAAGGGATCCAGATACCGACGAGTCGAACTTCCTTACTGACGTCTTGAGACGGGGTGGCCAACGAACACCGATGCGCAACCTTCGCGACATCGACGATCAACTATCTATCGGCCCAGACACAGACACGTCGCTCATCATCAACGGGTACCGCGGATGAGTACACGCAACCGAGCACAGACGGCACTAATGCAGCTTACGACGACCCACCAATTTATGACCCAGACTCGACCACGACACCGAGGTGAACGGCAATGACCGACGACGGACTCGTTATGGAACGAGGCCGGGCACAAGTGATGTATTCCTACGGCGAGGGGAACGTCGTCGATATGGGGGATTTAGGGGTCACTGCTGAAGTGCGACCTTGGCGGAACTCCTACGAGATTGAAGACATCGACAAAGAACGGATCGTAACCGAAGTACAAAATCGCGCAAGAAGACATCTGAACCGAACCACAGGGAAAGTTTGGGAAGATCTCACTGTCGAGAACGTCGACATTTATCAACCATTCCGAGGTATAGAAACCCGGCTCTTCCCGACGGTGTTCTACTGTGAAGACTGTAAAAAAGTACACAGTAGCGATCGTGCTAAGCCACAAATGCTCCCAGACGATGGGAAGTGTACGGCCTGTGATGGACAGTTGACCCAATTGGCGTTCGTCAACGTCTGTCGATGCGGTGAACTCAAGGACCCAAGTCCAGCACGTGGGTGTCAGAAGGACGGCCATGGTTACTCGAACTACCGCTTGCAAAAGACATCGAGCGGCCCAGCAACGTGGCGGTTCAGGTGTCAAGTCAACGGATGCGGGGAATCGATGGGTGGGATGGCGAAATCGTGCCCCGTATGTAACGAAATGAGTGGCCCGCTGCCAACAGCATCCTCACAGATTTACTATGCGCAGCGATTCGTTCGTGCCAACATTCCATTTGTGGACGTAGACCCTGGTGAGATTCCTCCCGATAAGCAATGGGCACGCGTGCTCGCTGCGGTGTACCTAGGCTATCAGGATCTGGAGGATATGACGATCGAGGAACTGGCGACAGAAGAAGGAAAGATGAGCCAGTTCGACGAGATGGTGAAGTCGGGTGAAGATCCGGAAACGGTTAAACGGATTTTGGAGGGAATGGGGATATCACTGGAAGGTCGAGAATTGGCCCTACAGGAAACTCAACATATCACACCCATCGACGCCGAACCCCATGGAGAACCGGATGAGGCAGTCCGACAGCTCGCTTGGTCGAATACCGCTCATGCGCTCTTTACATTTATGCGTTCGACGGAGGGCTACGACGGCGACCAAGACAAAATTCAGGATGTCGATTATCCAATCCCGACTCAGTTAGACGATCTTCTCTCGCAACCAGAGTTCCGACAAGATCATCCCCAGAGCTCACGGTATCGCGATCAGCTTAACGCTAGCCACATCCGACGGGGATGGGTCGTCGATCAATTCCCTCTGTTGAACGTCCTGTACGGGTTCAGCCGGGGCGATCCAGAGCCAAAAAAGACTGATCTGAACCGATTTACTCACCCACGAGGAAAGAGCGCAATCCCCGTATTCGCAGACCGATCCCCATCAGAGGCAATCGTGTTAGAGGTGGATCGGAAAGCCATCGTGAATTGGCTGGTGGCGAACGGAATTCTTCGCGAAGATGCAGACGATGATAGTCGACGAGCGATTCCAGATGTTGACGACGAACAGGCGCTACAAGAGTGGTTCCTTACGAATGTCGCAACTACAGAAATCGAGAATCCGTTCGACGACATCGAAGACGAAATTACTGATGCGGTCTACACCCTCCTTCACTCAATGAGTCACTGTCTACTCGCTCGAGCAGGCGAACAGTGTGGCCTAGCGACCGATACGCTCGGAGAGCGAATCTTCCCGAACGTCCCGGCCATCGTCATCTACGCCGCGACGACTGAATCGTTCTCGCTCGGAAGTATGTCGACGCTGTTCAAGACTCGACTTCACCCCTGGCTGTCACAAGCTCGCGAACTAGCAAGCGACTGCCTCCTCGACCCTGCGTGTGCAGAAGATCCGGAGGGGGCAGCCTGCGATGCCTGTATCCACATCTCGGAAACCTCATGTGAATATTTCAATCACGCACTTGATCGCAGGTTGCTTGAAGGAGGTGACGGCCTCGTCGGGTTCTGGACGCGCGAAATTTCCAACGGAATGGGTACCGTCGGAGGAGCCGAACAGGACGTGGCGAGCACAGCGAGCGACGAATAGCAACAGTAGTAGAGATCGACCTTACAATGGAATCTAATTTCTCGATGTTTGATGGAACGCCGATTTGCTCTGATTTCACAGCGGCAGCCGTGATAAGTGAACCCGACCGCTTACACTACCTCCGGATCGGTCTCGCAATCCTTGGGAGCACCATAGAATCAGACTCAGAAGAAGCTTCAGACCATCGATTAGCAGCGGTCGTGGACGTTCCAGGTCTTCCTGTGCCAGTCAGAGATCGGTCATATTCGTTCACCCGATCTCAATTGAATGCCGTACTCGCGGCCTTTGACGAACGGCTTAGCCCACGAGAGTTCAACGCTATCTCCTCTGCACTTTGTAACGCTGGTTTTGCCCATGAAATGACAACCAGCCAAGGGTACGCTCATTACGAGATTCAAGTAGTCTCTCCCCTTGGTGTGCTACGAATCATCGACCAATTACTCATTGCGAACGTTAGTGCTCCTGACGTAATTGCCGATTCTAATGCCAGCTCTTCATCTGCTGAATTAGTCGCGACTCTCCCTGCAGATGTTCAATCGAAACTACCCCACTCAGTCCGTCCGATACGCATCTCTATTCGGCGCTACTTGGCTGAAGCAACGGATACAGTCCGAATCGCAAATCCATATTTCGACGATACCGAACACGTGTTGAACGATCTAGCGGCACTTCCTCGTCGTGGCGTAGACCTCAAGATGGTGACGCGTGAAGTTGATGTCGATAATCCAAACCAATCAGCAGTCAACGCTATTGAGAACATCACCGGGCAGCTTTCGGACGATGAGCGGAAGCACCTCTTCGTACGAGACTTTTACGACACCAACCAACATGACAAGCAAATCGGGGCCACGCATGCAAAAGCAGTCATCATCGACGAGCAAGTCGCGTATTTGGGTAGTGCAAATCTCACTCGACTATCGTTGACTGGCAATTTTGAATTAGGCGTATTGTTACGTGGTGAAGCAGTACCCGATCTCGTCGCGGTATTCGATGCTATGTTCGACTATTCAAGGCCAATCCCCATCTAATTTCAACTTTTTGCTAAGTTGGAGTTGGCATGACGTGTGGATTTGTCTCAGATCATTTGCTTTATTTACTGATAGGTTATAAGCGCATATTCCCAACTCATTAGAAGCAAGAGATTATCAGATAGTCAATCTAACAAATTCCCTATGGCTGCAGACTGGACGGTTCAGCACCACACGGGTGAGTTCTCGTCCGATACAAAACAGAATCTACGCAATCTGTATTCAGGGCACTGTGCAGTGTGCGGACAAAAACGTGAATCTCCCTTTGGGCACCTTGAGGCAGAAGCTGCACACATCCATCCCGCACAACACGGAGGACCGGATACAGAAGCGAACGGCTTGCTTCTCTGCCGACAATGCCACTGGGGCTTCGATTCCGGCTGGCTCAGTCTGACAGACGATGCCAGAATCATCGTCTCAAACGACGACGCTGCGGATGGCTACGAGTACTTTCAACAATTCAGTAACGACCCTATTGAACCACCCCGCGTGAACGATCTTGAGCCGTTGCCACGCTTCACACAGATCCACCGCAAGCTCTCTGGGTTCGACCCTATCAACACTGGCGACCAACTAACCATCGGCGGACTACGCAGTGGGAAGGTACGTCTCATTGACGGGAGACAGGTCATCGTCGAAGGGAGCACAGACAAAGCACTCGTCGTCAACTGCGAGGTTACAAGTGTAGGTTCGCAAACAGTCCGCTGTTCTCATCAGACTACCCTCGAGCAAAGAGTGGAAACTGACTCTGGTCGAACCGAGTCTCCGTTCAAATTAGACCCGGTGGACTACTCATTTGACAAACTCGAGGAGTACGTGCGCGAGATCAAGCGGGACTATTCGGGTGTTGTCCAAAAATGGGAATGGGGGCGTCTGTTCCGTAATGGGCGAACAAAATATGGATTGTCACATAAGGACATCGCGGATACAATCAATGTAGAAGGGGCCAGCGAACTGCAAGTTCAACGGGCAGAACGGGTGTACGAGATGTTCCCTGACCGCGGCTATGAGGGTAACGAAATCCCATTTTCCGCAATCGCTGAACTACAACGTATCTTCCCGAACACCGAAGATGCCCGTGCAGCATATGACTGTATCGCCGCGACGGACATTTCCCTGACGACGATGGAAACGCGCGCGTGGGTTGAACTTCTATTGTCCGAGAGTGAAGTGACTCGTGAAACGGTCAGAGACTCCGTAGAAGAGTACGTGCCGAAATCTAATGTCGGGCTGAGTGAACGCGTTAGTCGAATCCTCGCAGTCCACAATGAATACCTGTCAACGTTTACCCCGAGTTAGGAACTCTACCAAAGGTTTCGCTGGTTCTTGCCGATTTCATCGTGAGTTCCGGAAGCTGCTCCTGAAATAGTCTATCCAGTAAAGCACACGAATCAATCACTCTAATCTATCAGTCACCTTGTTACGTACAGCAGTTGCTTCTGTCATGTTCTATTGAGTTGGCTCTGTTGAAATCCTCTTCACGTCTTGTAATTTTTTGAGAGGCTAGTTTCTAACCGGATCGACGAAAGCCGGTGGGAAGAGTCGCTCTTTTCAATGTCAACGCTAAAGGATTTCAACAGGTCCATTGAGTTCAATAGAGCCGAGTGACACCATTTACGCCTCCTTCCATTGTCTCTCGTTGCTGTCAAAACTGACTCTCGCGGTGTCGTCAGGGTCGACAAATAAATGAGTGGACGATATCTACCCGTCAATCATCTCGTGGAGATGTATCGTGCGTTCGTTCAGCGTCTCCAACGCTTGGGAATGGCTCTCAACTTCAGACTCTAACGCCGACGTTCTATCCTCTAAAGTTGAAAGCCGGGACACCGCCTCATCGAGGTCCTCAACAACCATTGATAGCTGGTCCCCACCGTCGCTATCCTGCTCGTCTGCGAGGTCGTCGACGCGGTCGTGCAGATGGCTGAGCGCCGTCGACAAGTCCGACACCTCGTGCCGTAGGTCAGCCACATCCCCCTCGGAAACGCCAACTCGTACTTCGGTCTGGTCGTCGAGGTCACGAGCGACGCGCTCACCTTCGGCGGTCAGCGCATACACGTTCGCAGGAATCGGAGCGCCGACGTCCTCCTCACCCACCTTCTCAATCAGCCCCATCTCCGCCAGCGACCGCGCCTGTTTGCCGAGGTTCGAGGTCGTCATCTCACCTATCGATCTCTTGATATTAGATGTATTTCCCCGCCCACCACGCTCGTCGAGAGCCGACAGAATTTCCCGCTGAGTTTCGTTCAACTGCTCCATATCCAACACGAAACACGCCACCTACAAAATCATATTCCCTATGGAACGCCTTACGGAACAAGCGGCGCGAGGAAACAATGGCCTATGCGAACCAAACCACGCCAAGCGGCGACCGGAGGGGCAGGCAGGCCGAGCGTACGAGAACGACCAGAGAGCGAGCGACGACGAGAGGCGACACCAGTCACATCACAAAACAGAGAAGACACCCGATAGAGCGACGATAAAGACACCGGGGGGAACGTCACGAACCCCCCGGCAGTGACGCGGTCAGCGTCACCATGACACCGGGCACGGCGACGAGACTGGGACGTCGCAATGAGGGGAGAAACAGCAGCCACGGCAGAAGCGACCACGTCGAAAACGACACAGGACCGTGGCGGCGAAAGGAGTGACGACCAGGACAACGCCAGCGGCGACCGAAAAGTGAGCGAAACGCGACCAGAACTCTGAGCCCGCGAACAGCGACCAATGGCGACCACGTGACGAGCGACGACGACGACGGTGACGGGGGCGACCGTGATAGAGAACTCCGTCGACGACGATTTACAAAACGAACCAGCGGCCGACACCCTACGACAGTAACGACGTCGAGAGCTAACGTGGCGCCACAGAATGAGTGTGGACTGTGGTTCCGACGGCGGAACCCCGAGAGAAACGAGAGCGAAACAGCGGTCCAGATGTTGGAGGCAATGACCGTGGGGACACCGGCCTGCAAATGCGAGGACGAGTATCCGGTGGTGGTGAGCGAGCAGCGACGAGAACTGGCCTCACAGCGCCGTCAGTCATCTTCCGAGACGTGAACGAATATGGGCCTGCCAGCAATGCAAACGTACCTGAGTGCGACTGTGAGCGATGGCGAGTGAACTCCCGGCCTATCGACGCCGATATCTCGAGTTCGATGACGATACCGATGCCGGAGAGGCGAAGACGGGGACTGCAGAAGCGACGCCCCAATTAGACATATACGCTCACATATACGTCCACATATACGTCCACATATACGTTGACGGTGAACGCGAAACGTGAGGCAAGACGAGACGAGACGTGGAATCCCAGCTGTACGCCTCGACCATCAAGACTGCTGGTGACGATGGCTGGTGAATCCCCGCTCCGAGGGAGCGAGCGGGTATCCCAAGCGAGCGACTGAGCGCGGTGCGGTGTTTCTGACGACGAGGCCAGGCCTCCATGTGCTGCTTGTCGAACTGGTGGGTGTCCGTGTGAGCGATGCCGTCTGGTGTCTGGCCTGTCGACGACCGTCTGGTGTCCGTGTGAGCGATGCCCGCGTGGTGTCCGGCCTGTCGATGGCAGGTTCAGAGTTCAACGTGCGGTGCTGTTGCGTGCGGCAGTCGCTTGGGGCCCGCCTCAATTCGTGCCAGTCTGTCAGGTCCGGTCAGGCGCTGTTGCGCTATCTCAGCATATTTGTCGAGTACAAGAGACATACAACGCATATACGAATTCATATATGGATCTCTTGAAGTTCTCAGCCGCTGGGAGTTTACTGAGTTCGTGCTGAATACAGCGCTCGTGACTTTGCACCGCCAGTTAGACTCTCGGAGTTCACACAACCCGCTCGCACAGTCTTTCTCGTTCAGCAAGCTTGCGCGTACTACGAGCGCGGTGGCTGGAACTCACGACTCATCACGTTCTTCCCACTCCGGACGTGGTGTCGGGGACGGGAGCTCAGCAACAGCAGCTCGGAGTTCTTCCTCCGTTGTCCATGGGAAACACCGATCGTGTAATTCGAATTTTCGGAACTTGTTGAGATGCACCCAACTGTACGCTGCTGGGTCCTCTCCCGTGTCTGTCCGGTTGCTGAGCACCTCCCAGACTTCGTCTTCAGCGATGTTGATGCCAGTGTCTTGTGCACGCTCGAGGAGCGACTTGATTTTTGACGCTGCTTCATCCTCCGTCAAGTCATCCGTAAATGCAATCTCAAGCGCAGCCTGAATGACGTGGTGTTTCGACTCAAGGTGCGCATCAGTGACCCACGAGTAGTCGCGTGGGTACACGTACGATTTCTCGAAATACGGTGGGTCATCGATCTCGCCTAATTCCGGCGCTTCCCCACCGCTTTCCTTCTCGAAGACACCGACGATATAGTCGCTGTACGTCGCCAACAGGGAGAACATGATATCGAACGTATTGAGGCGGTCAGTCGGCAGTTCGATGAGATCCCCCATTATGAACGGATACGCACCGAGTTGCCTCGTGAGTTCGTTCTGCACGGCACGGAGCTGGCGGATGTAGGGATCGCGATAGCTGCCAAGGATAAAGTACGATGTCCGCTGGCTCCAGAGATACGGCAATTCACGCCGGGTGAAGCGCCAAATCTCTCGCTTCTCTGCTGGTTCAAGTTCGAGGCCCCCAACAGCCTCGTGTACCACCGTCATAATGTCCGCAGCATCTGGCGGTGGGCTTGGATCGCTCATTATCTGTCGGTTCAGACCACAACACTATATCTCTTCTGAACCACTTTGGTTTATTCAATAAATACCAACTTGGGTGATCCGAACTGTTATAGCGCCGCTGCTCGTAGAGACACGTATGAGCGAGAGTCACAGCGGAACAGCCGATGCGGGTCCATTCGCGGAACAGCAACGGCTGTTCAAGCTACTGTCCCAAGATACGCGCCACCTCATCATCCAGGAACTGCTGGGCCATCCCGCCCATCTCATGTCGCTCGCCGAACTCGAGTACATGACTGGGAAGAGTCAGGCGGCCATCAAAGACCAGCTGGAGACGCTGATCGACGCCGGACTCCTCGCACGCTATACATACGAACCGAGCGAGGAGAAACGCGATCTCCCCTCGCAGTTCTACGGTTTCACAGCGCGTGGTGTCGAAGTCCTCTACGACTACAAGTATCTCCGTGGGCTTCCGGTCGCTCGAGCCCTCTACGAGAACACCCGTAAGACAGAGAAAGTTGAACGCCACGAATCGGCACCGCGACCGGAACTTCCAGTGGCGGTTTCGGAGGCACTCGAGTTTGACGAACCTGATCTCGATGCCGTCGACGGTAGTACGAACCAATAGCCCTCCCTGTCAGTTGTTGACAATGTGATCTACTTTAGTCAGTCTGACCGACCTAGACACTGCGGAATCCTTGCCGGACATTGTTCGTTCGCTCATGTGTAGCAGATTGTTGATTTCAGAGAGTCGCTTTGACAGCGTGTTTGAGTGCTTCTCGACCGGGTTTTCTGAAGAGTTCGCTGCGTAGCTGAAAGGCGCGGAGATACTGTGTCAACTTGTCCTTCGAGACGCCTCGATGCGGCGAGAGCCACCGTCGCGCCAGCGACGCGTGGCTCTCGCAGGTGTTGACGTGAACATCTCCATCAGCGTACTCGCCGTCACCGTGGACGACGTATTCGCGGTGGAACTCGTCGTCGTCCTCCAGTGGGTCGTATGCCCGAAGTCCGTCGGTGTAGACGGTCAGCGACTCCTCCTCATGGTCAGCGAAGAGGAGTCGCACTGTCGATTCGTCAGCGGATTTCGCTGGGACGACGTATCGCTGCCCCGTTCCACGGTCAACGATGGTGAAGACGGGTGGTTTGTCTCCCTCATACGAACCACGCCCACGCGTGGAGAGGCCACGCGAGCGCGACTCTTGGTCGCGCTCGCGGCCTTTCAATCCGGCAGAGACGTACACTTCGTCGATTTCGACCGGTCCAACGAGGTCGAGCTGAGGCGCGTCGAGCGCTCTGGTAAAGCGCTCGACGCGACGGTGCATCGTCTTGTAGGTAACACCGATCTCCCGCTGAAGTTGGCGGAGACTCGTGTTAAACCGTAAGAACGCGTAAATCGAGAACAACCACTTGCGGAGCGCAACCTTTGAGTGAGCGAAAATTGTGCCCGTCTTATCGTTGAACGTGCGGTCGCAATTCTTACAGAGATAGCGTTGAAACGCCCCATAGCTGCCGTTCGTGACCGTTCGGTCAGAACGGCAGCGGGGGCATTCGACGCCGTCACGCCATCTGTTCTAGTTTAGTAGCGATCAAAGCCGAACTCACCTCGTTCAACCTGCTCGCGTAACCGATCTCTGTGTGGATTTGGATTTCGTGACGCCCACAGCAACAGCTCGTCCAAATCCGGCAGTCCGTAGCCCAACTCAACCATGAGATACAGTTGGATCAGATGAGCGTGGCGTTCGACGGCTAGCGAACAGCGACGCCGAGGGAGCCGCGACGCCGACGAGTCGGCGTCTGCGGCGGCTTCGCCCTCTCGCTGTCTTGCCTCAAGTGACCGCAACTCATCCACGATTACACGGCTCATCATCAGCGAAATTGCCGACATGATGATCAGCGCCTCGATGATGTAGCCGTCGGTCGTCTTGATCTCGTCCAAGCCGAACCGCGATTTCAGCTCCTTGAACAGCAGTTCGACCTCCCAGCGCGCCCGATAGAGCTGCGCGATATCGGGCGCGCTGTAGCTTTCTCTCGCCAGATTCGTCAGATACAGATGATACTCGTCGGTCTTCTCGTTACGTAGTCCGACCAGTCGAAACGTCCGGGTCGCGCTGGCGCCCGACCCTCGTTTGCGCTCGAACGAGAGCGTGATGCGGACGTCGATCTCCTGTCGCTGCAGGTCGTCGAGGACGGCCTGCAGCGACTCTCCTTCCAGCGGAATGCTGTTGCCTCGCCACGTTCGCAGTTCTTCGACAATCTCGAAGTTCGCGTCGTCTTTGACACGAGAGACGAACCAACCGTCGTTCTTGTCGATGCGGTCGAACAGCCAGAAGTCGTAAAAGCCCAAATCAAGGAGAATGAGGGCGTCAGCTACCCACTCGCCGGTGGGTAGCTGACTCCGTTCATGAGTCGTCCCATCGGTTGTCCGGAATCGTGTCGGGAGCCCAGTCGAGAGAGATTCGGTGAGGTGAAGTTTCAGTTCGGCTTGATGGTCGCCGGTTGCTGTGTAGATATCAGCGGCGTCCTGGTACAGCGAAACGATGGTTGCGTCAGCAATGAGGACGTCTCGAAAGCGTTCGAGACGGCCGTTCAAATCTTCTCGTCCGGTATCGAGATTCTCGATTGCGTCATCGAGAATCTCTCGAAGGAGTGCAACGAATCCTGGTTCGAACCAGTCGTGGAACGATGCGTAGGAGAGTTCGTCACAGTCAGCCATCTCGACGTAGCGTTCGAGAAATGCTTGGAGAGAGCGGTCTGAGCCAGCAGCGAAGCCAAACGAGAGTGTGTAGAACAGCGCAACGATGTCGAATTTCCGCTCTCGTTGGACGAGATTCGTTGCGCGAGCGCGCTCGCGCAACTCATCAGAGGGAAACGCTCTTTGAATCCGGTCAACTATGACCGAATCCGGTGGGCTGTAGGTCATACTTCCCACCGGGTTTCTCAATCAGGTAGTTGCGACGATATCAAATCAACAGACAGCAACTGGATTCTTCGTTAAACTAGAACGGATGGCCGTCACGCCAGCGAACCTGTTCCAGCAGGTCCGCTGCGAGCGATTCCGAACCAAACACATCCAGCGGAATCATTCGTGTCGGACACCGCTAACGCGGTGTCCTTGCCCTCTTCGATTCCAGAGCAACAGCTGAACTCTATCAACAATCTCCTACAGAAGAGCGATTGTTTATATATAGTCTACAGCCTCGGTGTGGACCCCGGGGATGTCGAAGTCTTCATATGCTCTCGGAAGTACGTATTTTCCAATACTATATCCATATCCATATTTCACTTTTTCATCACCCCACTGGAGGCCATGTGCGTCCCAAAACCCACCAGTATATTTTCGGTCAACCAGTTCAGAAGTGGGTACTGCGAGTAACGCACCACAACTAACGTTAGCGATACCAAGCCATTTCGCAGGGATTGTTAGCTTTTTCAGAGCAATGAAACAGATTGCACCACCAACAGCTCCAGAAGCAGTAGTTTCAACATCGTCAGAGAATTCGACCCAGATTCCTAGATAGTTGTGTGTGTCATATACTAAACCATTACATTCACCAAACTGATACGAATAATATCCATAATCTTTGGTAATAGTATCAAGCGTGGCTTCTGTAATAGGGTCGAGATCTGTGGCTGATGCTTTGCTCTTTGAACTGCTGGCATCGTCTGTGAACTCTACACCGTCTATTTGGAAATCTTCATCATCTAGCTCAATATCTGATGATGAAACCCGATCAGCTAGTCTCTCAGACTGCTCCGCTCCAGATGAAGTGATCTCTCCCTGTGTTGTTGGTTCAGTTTTCTCACTAATTACTTGGAGAGTACCTGTGTTAACCTCCAGAAGCTCACCTTCTTTGTCACTAACCTCTTTTCTCAGCTCTTGTTCACTTTTGGTCATCTTTTGGACATTGTCATCAGACTTTTCACCATTATCACTATTTTCTTGTTTATTCTTTTCCTCTTTATTAGACTTGTGAACACCACCACTAAAATCGCGATAAAGATGCGAGACGCCAGATTCTTTCAACCGGAAAATCGCCTGAGAGTCATTTTCTGCTAACACCTCAATCTGAGGCTGGCTCTCTTTTGGAGGAGATTTGGATGTGGAGTTATTTTCCGCAGCAGCGACGGCTCCCGTAGATGCAAATGAACCGACAGCACTTCCAACTCCAATCTTCTTGAGTATGCTTCGCCGAGTTATGTCTTTATCTGACATACATGATGTCAATTGAATACATACTTTATAATTCTAATTATATGATGTGAGTGAAAAAACATCAATGATAGGTCAACCAATTGAAACTTAATAGTAATTCACTAAATTGAGGCAGTAAATAATCACAGACGGCACTGTCTAGTTAACAACCTCAACCGGCGTTCGATTATCTAGTGCTTGATGCGATCGTTGGAAGTTATAGTAGTAACACGAACTGTGTAAGCCACTAGGCGGCGGCAGTCCGACTGCCGACCCACGAGTGATGGAAGCGGTCGATCCTCATTTTGAGGGTTTGAAACCACTTTTCGATGCGGGTTAGTCAACGTAGTCCAGATGACCGCTCTTCCCACGGTTTTCGCGGATACTACTGCGGTCTTACTCCTCACCAAATCGCCAGATATGAAGACTATTTCAACAGAGACACGTAGACATAAATATCTAAACCATCATCTTCAATAAACTAATTATTAGCAAAGTGCCGAGGAAAGAGTATCCGATAACTCCAACAACACCCGGATATGATTGAAATGATAGAAGAAAGAAAATTGTGAAGATAATTGCCAGAATACTAACAAAGTATTTAGGATTTTTCCCACTTTCAATTGGATAATATGAAAAAATGATGGCAATCGCCACACCAATAGCAACATATATGATTTCAAATTTCAGAATTGAAAAATCAGAATATGTAAAAACAACGACGGAAAGCGCAATAAGACCACAGATTGGCGCTAGTAAACTGATGTGATCTTCAATCCATATTTTCAATTTTGCAGATTCATTCATCATATTTGACACTATTTGATGGTGAACGATATAAATCTGTGGGCTAAAACCCTATATTAGCAGGTCGTCTCAGTACCTCACAAAGCCGCTTAATTAGACGTCTGCTTGTTGAGAATGTACTCAAACACAGTAGCAGCAGTAACTGAATAAATTGCCTGGCGTGCCACTGGTTAGTGAACAAAGTTGTCACGTGCAACAGTCACCCGTGAAATCGGGTCCTACTGATACGGAGGAGATGGGAAGAAACTAATCTTTGAATCCCCCTCATAGTCACAATCATACCCATCGGTCGGAACGACATAGTAGATAATGTCTTGAGCAGGATAGTTCAGCAATTTACCTTCTGAATCGTAGGTCTCGAAGTAGGTTACACGCTTGTCGACGATTCGAAACAAGTCGCCGCTACCCTCTGTAAACGGGGCAGTTCTGCAGATATCTTCGTTCATAACCAGCGCTCCGAACGAGACTAAATCGCCTTTTGACGCTGTGGCTACAGGCCCCTTGACTGTTCGACTTTCAAGTACCTCTCCCGTCGTATGGTGGACCAGAAGGAGGCCAGTATGTCTCAGCTCGCGGTTCGATTGTACTGGCACGCTATCCGTTCGTTCTCCCATGTCTCTTGCCCCTACGAGAAGCATAAACTCCGCTGCTTCTATCAAAAGTAGAGGTATTCGTGGACTCTGCTGCTGTTCTGCGCTAAAATTTGTGAACCCGGTGTGCACGACGATCTCAGAAAGTCTTCAGACACACCTCGACCACTCAATGGGAGATACACTGTCACTCCAACTCACGGCGTCCGCACTTGTGCCAACCCTTCTCTTCGGTGTAGTGCAGCGTATGCTCGACGTCACCGATACGGATGAACAGATGATCTTCTCCTAGCGGTGGGTTCTCATTAGTTGTTACAGAATCGAAGCCCCCGGATGTTTGGAGTTCATTGAGTTCGTCCACTCTGAGGGGCCGGTCAGGTAGTTTGTCTTGTATCGCCATAGTCAGTAATCCTTGAATTCAAGGTTAGAGACACGGCTGAAATACCTATCGCGGGTGACCGTCAATTGTCTCACCACACAGAGAGCAACGGCCCACAGTCAGATTCCTCTTCTACCAGGGTAGGAACGTTGGAAACGCGGTATTTAGTCAGTCATCAGATCGGTTGGCGTGTAGCGCATCTACAGGCCCGCTACTGCTGATTAAACGTTGGAAATGAGGGGTTGTCTTTATTACCTTCCCGTGAGGACGTGACAGACATGGACGACGAGAGTGGGGACGTTGCCGCGGAGATTTTCGGCAAGCCGGACCCAATATTCGAGCAGAAGTCCCTCGTCGACGTCGACCACGTCCCACAGCCTGAACGCATCGTCGGTCGCGACGACGAGATTCGCGCGCTCTCGATGCAACTCCGGTCAGCTATCGACGGTGGGTCACCGGAGAACGTGGTCATCTACGGCGAGACTGGGACGGGCAAGAGCCTCGTCGCGAAGCACGTCTCGAAGGTGGCCGAGAGCATGGCCGAAGACGTCCGGATCGGGACGGCGTATATCGACTGTAGCGACGACGACACAGAGACGCAAGCTGTGTCTCACATCGCACGGAAGCTGAATAACGAGGACCAAACCGGTGTCTCGGTCCCGGAGATGGGTCTATCGAAAAGTGTCTACTACACGCGACTCTACTCTATTCTCGACGAACTCTACGATGTCGCACTCATCATCCTCGACGAAGCCGATATGCAAGCGGACGATGGTCTGCTGATGTCGCTGTCGAGGTCACGTGAGACGGGGAAAACGGACTGCCGCGTCGGTGTCATCGCTATTTCCAACAAGGTGCGGTGGGCGGAGAACCTCAACGACCGCGTGAAGTCATCACTTCAGCCCAGAGAGCTCAATTTCCATTCCTACGATGCGAACCAGCTTCGGTCAATTCTCGAACACCGGCGTGATGCGTTCCGGGGCGGTGTCCTCGAGGACGGCGTGATACAGTTGAGCGCCGCCCTCGCCGCACAGGACCACGGCGACGCCAGACAGGCCATCGATATCCTCCGGAACGCGGGGATGCTCGCACAGCAACAAGATAGTGAGACAGTCACCGAGAAACACGTTCGCGGGGCTCGTCGGGAGGCCGAAAAGGACCGGTTCCACGACCTTATCGGTGGGTTGACAATCCAGAAGAAGACCACGCTTGCGGCTGTCACGACCCTTCACAAGCAGACTGGGCGCGACGAGTTCCCAACCGGCGAGATCTACACGGCCTACACCAACCTGTGTCAGGTGATCGGCGTCGAACCGCGGACCGAACGTCGGGTTCGGGATTTCGTCCGTAACTTGGCGTTTCTCGACGTACTCGACGCTCGAAAAGAGAACCAAGGACGTGCAGGTGGTATCACCATCTACGCCGGCCTGCAGCCCGCGCACGACCTCGAGATTGTCCACGAAATCGCGATGACAGACGACCGGTTTGCTGATGTTGACGACTCCGAGACAACCGTCTCGAAATAGCAGCCCACCCACCCCTCGTTTCCGACGTTCATTCCAGCCGTTACCAGTTCCTTCCATCGGCGGTGGCCACACACGCACCCCTCGTTTCCGACGTTCTTTGTATAGGTCCACCCCAAGGTGGGTTTCCGCTCTTATTCTAGGAGCAAACATTATTACATATGCGCCGAGTATCACTCAGTAGCCGCTTTTTAATTTTGAATTGGGTGGGACATAGTCCCGCCCATCAGTGAGTTTAATTCACCCTCTCACGAGAACGTCGGAAACGTGGGGTGGGGGTGTTGGTGTGTTGACGTGCAATCACATTCACGTTCTCCTACGAGGGTGTGTAGACCTGCCCCGGTTAGGTCCGAAGGAGCCGATGACTGAGAGACACAAAGACGGAGTCTGCTTAAATTCCTCGTATGGTCAGGTTCACGCCCCAGCTGAGATGGTATGTGGGGTACGATAGCACGGTCAAGAACGGATGGAATGAGACGACCCACCATTACATAGGTCCGTCCCCACTCGACAGGAATATATAACCACTGACACTACTCTATTGCCCTTTGTCACCGGCCAGATGAATAACGACTGATTCGGCCAGAAGTCAGTTGGAGAGACGTTCAAACGAATGGTTACGACAAGTTACGATAGTCTCGTTCAAAGTTACGACAGTCGTTACGATAGAATTCGGATAATAGCGGAACTGAACGGCATAGTTTGGACAGACTCGGGTTGTCGGTTACGACAGAAGCCGACTAGTATAGACAGGGGGGACCCCGTCGGAACTGGGTATCGTCCAAGTGAACAGACGACGCAGACGTGTTTGGACTCTGAAGTGATTGTGAGTCAGCGAGGAACAACGAATATGCGATGAGATCGACCTTGGTATAGTCCAGTTACCAACTGGAGTCCACATTGTAGGGGCCTCGACAGCAATTGCACATCGGCAGGGACTATTGGCCGGACTCACATCCGACAGGGAAGATCGGTGTCATGCTATGAGACGCTAATCTCGACTTTTTAGCAGAATTGCGTACTGAGTCACAGAATCACGCAAACTTTAATCCATGCGCCCACTCAACTAGAAAATGAGGACGCGGACTTGGCCCGCTGGCTTAAACCCTCGGGACTCGTCCGGCTAGGGACGTAAGGTAATGGTTTACGTCCTGTTGACGTCCGTACTATGGTGAAATTGATCTCAAGAGGTTCTCCTGTACCTTTTCAGACTCAAGCATCCCAATCGTATTCTGCCACTGGGACGAGACATCTCGAGAATCATCGTCAGGCGTACGGCCCTCCACCCACGCAGCGATTCGGGTGCGCTCTTTGTCACCTTGACACCCGCCTTCAGGTGGCGGAGGATGTCAGCGTTTGACGATTGGTTGACGACCTGAACGCTTCTCATCTCACGCTCCCGGAATACGTCGTAACTCCACTACGAACGCCCCATCTCTCGATGCTATTCGTGGGATTTGCAGGCTGAAAATACTCCTGTGGGCCGGTAGCGGTGTTGATTCTACGTGGGATCAAGTGGCCAATGGGACGGAAGCCTTCGTGCCTAGTACTTAACCAACAGTTACGACTCTGGCTCACTACTGTTGGTTAACTCTGGCCGCTCTTATGTAGAACTGTGGAGTGACCCCGTAGCAAGGCAATCGACGACGATTTCGAGGGATGCGCCGACCAAGTTCAATGAGCGAACGATACCGAAGGTGTGAGCGGCCTGTTCCAAGCCCTGCTTGGACAGGCCGCGAAACTTCCGCAGCCACGGTTTGACTAGTGAGAAGAGGCACTCGACCTGGTTGATGTGGACGCCGTCGGCCGAAACGTACCGTTCGTCGTGGATAACGGTTCGGTGATCGTACTCCATCTCTCGATACGCTTGGAGTCCATCAGTCCAGACCTCTCCCAGCCGCTGGGAGAGGTCTTCAGCCTCTTGCAGTACCGGTTCGAGGTCTCCCTGGTAGCTGATTCCAAGGTGACCGCGAAATCACCCGAAGCACGTCGCGGCACGCCGCGACGAGCGTTATCTGGTCTCCGTGACGGCCCTTCCATCGTGAGCGCCCCGATCGGGACGACCCGCCGCGGTACCGACTGGTCCGCGGCGGGTCTTGGCCTTTGTAGCCTGAACAGACCGTGCTTGATTCGTCGATTTGTGTTGGGCCCGAGATGGAGTGTTGGAATTGCTCCCAGACGAGGGGGAAGCCGCGCGTGACCGCGGCTTCCACCTCTCGAATGGCGTAATAGACGGTCTTGTACGCCCTGTCGAGCACAACCGCGATTTGTGAGATACTGAGCAACGTGTCTGCATAGAGGAGGTACGCGAGAAGCACCTCTCCGGTGGTGAGGTGCTTCTCGTGGAAGGGCGTGCCATAGGTGTAGACCGGTTTAAAATTGCAATCTCGGCAGATAACGCGGTCGGACGAGTCCCACGTGTGAATGCTGGGGTGGCCGCAGCGAGGACACGTGGTATACTCCCAGAACTGCTTGAGTCGCCGCTCGATGAGGGCATCGAGCGGCTCGGTGTCCAACTCGAACAATCCAAGATCAACGAGCTGGCGAAGCATTCCACCGAACGCTGGCTGAGTCTGAGACATAACCTCATGATTTCGGCTCGTTCACCGTAACTACACGGTCGTTCCTCAGCTCTACATAAGAGCGACTCTGGCTCGTACAGAGGACTTATTTGTGAGACACACGTCTCACAGCATATGAGCACTGATACCGACGACGGGCGAAACGACGACGGTGGGACCACGAAAATCGATGTCCGAGTCCCTACTGCAATGGTTGACGCCATCGACGAAGAGTTCGCCCGACGTGGGTACACCTCTCGGTCGGAGGCAATTCGAGACGCTCTTCGCGACTGGCTGAACCCATCGGTGCAGCTGTCCGAAGAGACGCTCGCGGATCTCCAAGAAAGTTGGGCACAGCGTGAGGCGGGCGAGACGATCTCGCTTGACGACGCCCTCGACAGATACGATGTCGACGTTGACGACGACCAGGCGTGAATGACAGACGTCGAGATCACACCGAAGGCGGATAGCCATTGGCCGACCTCGACCCTGAAACACGAGAACGGGTCCTGAAGAAACTTGCCGAAGCCAGAGAGTGGACCGACCACCGAGTCGAACGCCTCTCTGGATGGCCCTACTACAAACTGCGCGCTGGCGACTATCGGGCGATACTAACGTGGGACAAAGACAACGACGTCCTCATCGTCGAGGCCGTCGGTCACCGACGGAACGTGTATGACCGCCACCTCCCGCCGTAACATTCACTCATCGACTTGGGTGTGACTGAATCTCTTCGAACGGCGTCTCTTCTCTTGAGCCAATCCCCTACCCCCAACGGAAACCGATTACCTGGTTTCACTCCAACCTCTCTGTGTTCGTTACTAAGGCAAGTGACTCGACCGACAAACCGTTAGAGATCACTCTGAAGGGTTTACTGGGCCCTTGTACTTGGACTTCACCTGGTCGCCCTCTCTCCACTGGTAGTAGTAGTACTGGTTATCGTTGATCGTCTTGACGACCACACCTGCTTTCTTTGGGACGTCGTCCGGGAGACTACTGTCTTCGGCGCTGTCTTCGCGGACGATGTCCTCGCCTTCTTCCAGTTCTGTCTCTGCTTTGGCTTCTTTCCACGCTGCAAGGTTCTCTGCGTGAGTGGCAATTTCTCGAAGCGTTTCAGCGTCCTGTCGGTCGAGGCCATCGAGGATGTAGCGTGCAATTCTCTCGGGAGCGTCGGGCTTGTTGGGAGTCATATATTAACCTACAATTGTTGGTCTTTTCAGGTTACAACGAGACAGCGACGTTCGGCACGTCCGACACTCACCACTATCGAACTCGTCGAGAGAAGTCCAGTTGCATTTCTCCTGAAAAGACCAATTAATGTTGGTTAAGACGCCGGGGGACGTCATCGCGGTTATCGAGCAGTCGGGGAAGTCGAAACGACCCCTCCCCAAGCACGATTTCATAGTCCTCGAACTACTTCACTGGCTTCCGTATTTGCGCTCTGCTTTCGTGTTTGGTAGAACGCTCTTCTGTAGGAGATTGTTGATAGAGTTCAGCTGTTGCTCTGGAATCGAAGAGGGCAAGGGCACCGCGCTAGCGGTGTCCGACACGAATGATTCCGCTGGATGTGTTTGGCTCGGAATCGCTCGCAGCGGACCTGCTCCAACAGGTTCGCTGGCGTGACGGCGTCGAATGCCCCCGCTGCCGTTCTGACCGGACGGTCAGAAACGGCAGCTATGGGGCGTTTCAACGCTATCTCTGTAAGAATTGTGACCGCACGTTCAACGACAAGACGGGCACAATTTTCGCTCACTCGAAGGTTGCGCTCCGCAAGTGGTTGTTCTCGATTTACGCGTTCTTGCGGTTCAACACGAGTCTTCGCCAACTTCAGCGAGAGATTGGTGTGACCTACAAGACGATGCATCGTCGCGTCGAGCGCTTCACCAGAGCGCTCGACGCGCCTCGCCTCGACCTCGTTGGACCAGTCGAAATCGACGAAGTGTACGTCTCTGCCGGGTTGAAAGGCCGCGAGCGCGACTCTTGGTCGCGCTCGCGTGGCCTGTCCACGCGCGGGCGAGGTTCGTACGAGGGAGACAAACCACCGGTCTTCACCATCGTTGACCGTGGAACGGGACAGCGGTACGCCGTCCCAGCGAAATCCGCTGACGAATCGACCGTGCGACTCCTGCTGGCTGACCACAAGGAGGAGTCGCTGACCATCTACACTGACGGATTTCGGGCATACGACCCACTTGAGGACGACAACGAATTCACCCGCGAATACGTCGTCCACGGTGACGGCGAGTACGCTGATGGAGACGTTCACGTCAACAGCTGCGAGAGCCACGCGTCGCTGGCGCGACGGTGGCTCTCGCCGCATCGAGGCGTCTCGAAGGACAAGTTGACACAGTATCTTCGCGCCTTCCAGTTACGTAGCGAACTCTTCAGAAAACCCGGTCGAGAAGCACTCAAACACGCTGTCAAAGCAACTCTCTGAAATCAACAATGTGCTACACATGAGCGTTCTTCGTTAAACTAGAACGGATGGAGACAACTGGAAGAGGGCAGTAAGCGGTTCTTGGACCCTTTCGATGAGCTCGCTGCTGCGGTTGACACTGCACTTGAGGGCACTGTCTAGTTAAGTCAGTTTGAGAAGCGAGCAGGTCGTTGAGTTAATTTGGGATGAAGCTCGCAGACCTGCTCAGCGAGTGCTTTGAGACGAATTTAGAAGAAACTTGGGAGCGTAAGCGGACGGCGACACCCGTCAGGGTGTTCGCCGTCCAGCTCCACGCGACCGGGTGTTCGCTTAGAGAGACAAAAGAAATTCTTCGATTACTCGGCGTTGAACGGTCTCATCAAGCTGTTTGGCAGTGGGTACATCGACTGGCTGACAGCAGTCACAACCCGCCTGAGGCGAAGCCGAAGCGGATTGCAGTCGACGAAACCGCTGTCAAAATCAATGGCGAGTGGTCTTGGTTGTACGCTGCAATAGACATCGAGACAAAGCTGATTCTCGATGTCGAGTTGTTTGGACGACATGGTACCGATCCGGCTGCTGCGTTTCTCCACTGACTTTCCGAGAAACACGATCTCTCAGAGGCTGTGTTTCTGGTTGATGGCTACGGCTATCAGACTGCCCTCTCTCGGTTAGGATTGAGCGGTCGGCTTGACTACGTCGAGCGAAACCTCATCGAAAATGGTTTCACATCCTCAAAATGCGAGTCGACCGCTTCCATAATTCGTGGGTGGGCAGTCACGGAAGCGTCCGCGAGTTGTTCATACAATTTGCGCAATACTATAACTTTCAACGACCGCATCAAGCGCTCAACGGACGAACGCCGGTTGAGAAAGTCACTAACTAGACAGTGCCCACTTGAGTGACATCTCATTTCCAATATGTGTGATTACTTCTGGTAGGGTCTCCAGTCAGAGACAAGCAGACCAAAAGGCTGATGCCTCTCGACGTCACGGTATCCAAATATCACAGGACTGGTTGAGCTACGTTTCTCAATAAGACCTGACAAAGAACATCTGCTCAGAGACTCCGCTTTCTGACTGGTAAGATTGGATTCCGGGCTTCAATCCCCTCTATGACCAGTGTGTCTATCCGAGGCATTCGCAGTCGGTCGTAGAGGACATCACGAGCGGGGTTCGGTTATCATGGGGAGGTCGTACTCTGGGTCCTCTAGGTCGAAGCGGTCAATGGCGAACCGGTCCAGTGAGAACTCTGTCTCTGTCCCAGTCAAAATCGACTGCACTGCAACGGCGATGACAGGTGCTAGTGACACAGCACCACGACTGCCGTCAGCGACAACCAACCCGTCAACATCGCCGACTTCGTCAATGACGGGTACTTGATCCGGCGTGATGGTGATTCCCTCCGGGCAGTGGTGTTCACCGCCGTCGACGTACTCCAGTCCGCCGTCGAATCCTGTAAAGAGTTGTGGGAGGAGTTCAGCGACTTTCTCTTGTGCCTCCTTTGGGAAGTCCCGGGGAATGCTGTCGAGATCCTCAATCCAATACTCGTCACCGACTAGGAGATCGCCGTCGGCGTTCGGCCCAATAAGCGTCCCGCGGCCGGACGTCGTCGGTACCGACCCGCTGAACGCTGGGTCGCCCCGGACCGCGGCCGCGCAAATGACGAACGGCTGGACGGGAAGATCAGTGAACTCCGCGACCAGCGACTCAGTGTGCGTACCAGCCGCGACGACGACGCTGTCACACTGAACGAGATCGCCGGGAGCCATCGTCACGCCGGTGACGCTGCCAGTTTCCGTCTCGATTCCCGTAACCTCCGTCCCGAACTCGAATTCCGCACCCTTTCGCTCGGCGCGTTCTTTCATCGCCCTGAGATACGGGCGCGGCTTGACGTAGCCCGCCTCGGTGTCGACGATGCCGCCGACGAAGCCTTCGAGGTTTAATACGTCCGGATATGACTCAGCGAGTTCGTCGACATCGAAGTACTCGATTCCGGGGATCTTCTTGACATTCTTACGCATCTTTCGTGTTTCAGGACTGCCAGCCTCATCCTCGTCGACCAGACTGATAAATGGTTGAGCGTGGAACTCGAAATCACCTGTCGCCGACAACTCCTCGAAATAGTCACGGACTTTCACTGCTACGCCTGGAATATGCTCACCTTCAAGGAAGAACCACCAATCCGAGATAAATGCGCTTGCGTTCGCCGACGCGCTCTCTTCGAGTTTACCTTTCTCCAGCACCAGAACGTCGTAGTCGTCTGCGAGATGGTCGGCAGTGCTGCATCCGATGGAACCCGCTCCTATGACGACAACGTCGTAGCTGTTTGCCTGCGGCATACGTTGAGTCATCAGTTGATGAATTTTATTTCTATTGATAGTGGCATTTCCTGCCACCCAAGTACGGACATGCGCTCCACCTGTGAGTGTTTGTAGTACACAAATCTTACCAAGGATACTATCTGATACAGTCCAGGAATCAGTTGGGACAACTGGGCAGTGGATGGGTTTGGGAATCCGATTAGGTCTGTACTACCAGTACTTCACACTCGGTGATGGGATAGAAGCATTATTACCGCAGTATTGTAATTCCCTGTTTGAGATTTACAAGCACTTCTGTTGATCCCACTCAGATGTCGGGAAACAGTTGAGCAGAACTGTCGACACAGTAGTGCTGAAGCTGCTGCTCTGTTGAATAGCGATCTATTCAGCCGATATCACAGGTTTAGAAGGATGAAGCCGAGGAATTCGATTCTTGCCTATGGAAATCGATCTCCTCGACTTCGTTGAGCAGTGTCGTCACCTAGCTAAACAAGCGTTGGGGAAGCACGCGGGCGAGCCCGCCAGCGGCGGGTTCGCCCGCTGGGTCCACGTCGTTCTGCACTGCTTTCGGCTCGAAGAAGGCCACAGCTACCGTGAAACGCCGAATCGGCTGAAGTATATCGCCGAGGTTCGTGACGCACTCGGTTTAGATCGGGACGAGCTGCCGGACTACAGCACGATCTACAAATCGTTCGACCGGCTGAAAATGTGGGTCTGGCGGGCGCTGCTGCGCGTTTCTGCGCAGCAGCACCCGCAGTCTGGCCACGCCGCTCTCGACAGCACGTTCTTCGACCGTCGCCGTGCGTCGTCGTACTTCCGCCAGCGGTCGGGAAGCACCGTACAGACGCTGAAAGTGACGACATTAACTGATGTGGAGTCGCTTGCGGTTCTTGACGTTCACATCACAGCACGGTGGAAGCATGATACGAAGACCGGACCGCAGGTCGTCCGCCGAAACGCGGACGACCTGCAGTCGGTCGCCGCCGACAACGGCTTCCAAGACTGGCACACCGAGTACGAGATCGCTGCATATGACGTTGAGTACCTCGTTCACTACCGTGGATCATCACCGAAAGCAGCTCTGAACAACGCGCTCAACCGGGCAAACGGCTACTCACAGCGCTGGATGGCCGAAACCTCGTACTCGACAGCCAAGCGCTCGCTCGGCGACGCCGTGCGAGCGCTCGGCTGGTATCGGCAGTTCCGTGAAATTGTCTTGATGTTCGCCATCATCAACATAGAATCGCTGTGTGAGCCGCTGTAACCGTGATTCAGCATCTATTCAACAGAGCAGAAGCTGCTGCTCTTATCGCATTCATGTCAAACTCTATTAATATGGGCTCCAGTTCATTTCGGAGTTTGGCCGAAAGAGGTGTCCATCAAAGAATCGCTGAGCGCCGCCGGCTTGCTCGGGGCAGTAATTGAGTTGCGGCCAGTTCAGAGATGGAGAGACGTGGAGCCGATTCGCGCTGTCAGTTCTAGGTTTCAGACTACGGCGATGGGTTCACCACGTGTGTCGCTTCGACGGATGGCGTCGACTAGTTCCATGTTCTGGGTAGCGCGCGTCAAGTCCGTCCGGGGCGTCGTGCCCTGGTCAAAACAGCGCGCAAAGTGGAGGACTTCCTTCTCATAATGGTCGACTGGGTCGAACGTCTCTGTCAGCGAATTACCGTCGATCTCACCCCGAATCGTTGCCCCGACATCCTTTGGCGTGTCGAAGGCGTCTCTGACTTCGATCCAACCATTCGCCGCTTCGACGCGGTAGAACTGGGTGAGTGGCGACTCGAAACTGGACGAGAGCTGTGCCGTCGCGCCCGAGTCGTACTCGAAGATGGCCTTCATGTTCGTGTCCGTCCCGCAGCCGCGGGCGTCAACAAGCGTTCCGTAGATCGATTGGGGTGTCCCGAGCATGGAGCGCACGAGGTCGACAGGATAATAGCCGATGTCCATCAGACTCCCACCCGCCAAGTCGCCGTCGAGACGGATGTCGTCTGTTCGGTTGAGGTGGAAGGAGAATCGCGCGGTGACGGAACTAATCTCCGACAGGTACTCACTGACCAGTTCGAGCGCACGTTCGGTCCGCGGATGGTAGGCGTACATCAGTCCCTCCATGACGAGACAGTCGGTGCCTTTCACGTAGGAGCGGAGGTTGTGGGCCTCGTCGGTATCCGCGGTCAGCGGCTTTTCACAGAGGACGTGTCGACCATTGTTGACGGCCTGTTTCGTCCACTCGGCGTGGAGACCGTTCGGTAGGGGGTTGTAGACGGCGTCGACGTCGCTGTCGGACAGCAGCGACTCGTAGGACTCGTAGACCTCCCTGATGTCACACTTTTCGGCCACCTGCCGCGCCCGAGAGGAGTTCCGAGAGGAGATGGCAGTGACTTCGTGGTCCGTACGTTTGATTCCGGGAATCACGTGTTTGACGCCGATATTCGCCGTGCTCAAGATTCCAAACTTCATATGTGAAGGGTGACAGGTGAGAAACTTAGGCGTACCGGTTCGCCAGTGTATCACATGCTAGCATCTGTGTTCGGTTAAGCTCTAACCTCCGTTCTGAATGCTTCAGCTACTCGTTCGCTGAGTAAGAGGCGTGATTTCTCTGGTTGGCGTGCGTTGCAAAACATGAGCTCAGCCAAGTTCGGCGGTGGATGTCCGAACGACTGGGCTAGATCTTCGAGGATGAGCTGGGCGAAAGACCGGAAGGTCTTCGCCCAGCGTTCTCGTGGAAACATCGTTTCTGGGTGCATCCTCTGAAAGACGCCAAGCAAGGCTCTGCTGACCGTGAGCGTCAGCAGAGCCGCTACCACCAGCAACTCCACGATTGCTGGATTGCTTGTCTGGAACTTCTCCAGCCCGTACATCGATTTCAGCTCACGGAACAGCACTTCTACTTCCCACCGTACACCGTACAACGCTGCGACTTGTTCCGGCGTGAACTCATCTGGGAGGTTCGTGATGTACAGGTGATAGTCGTCGGTGTCCTCGTTGCGGACACCGACGACGCGGAACTCCATCGTCGCACTCGAATGCTTCTCACCGTACGGACGCCGTTTGAAGCTCACCTCGGCGGTTACATCGATAATCTCGCGTGTAAGACCACCGAGAACATCCTGAAGACGACGGTCTGGTAAGGAAATGGCGCGCCCGCGCCATTTCCGACGTGCCTCTGTGATTCGTGGGTTTGCGTTCGTCTTCAGTCGACTCAAAAAGAAGCCGCCGTTCTCCTCGATGAGTGCGAACCGACGATAGCTGTAGAAGCCGAGATCGAACAGCAACAACCGCCCTCGCAGCCAGTTCCCCGTGCGGAACTGGCTGCTCTCGTGGCTTCGTTCGTCGGTGAGTTCGAACCGCTCGATCGTCTGTTTCGTGAGGTTGTGGACGAGATGAAGTTTCGCGCCTGATTGGTCAGGATGCGTCGCTGGAAACTCGCTCAGGAGCCGATGCAACCGGAAAACGGTTGCATCGGCAATCATCACATCGCGGAACTGCTGGAGCTGCGGGGCGAGTGTGTGTGGCACTGCGACCTCCTCGAGCATGCTCTCGAGGAGGTCGCTGAGTAACTGTCCGAGTGCGGGTGTGAACCGATCGTAGAAGCTGGAACGGGAGAGCGTCTGATTGGTCGCTGCGGCGTACGCACGTTGAAACCCCGCGATCGTGCGAGATTCGCCGCCGACGGCGAATCCCAAGATGAGCGTCCAAACGAGGGCAGTAACATCGATTCGACGGTGGCGTTGGACGACATCGCGCTCGCGCGCGATGTCTTCGATAAGCTCTCCTGGAAAGAGCGAAGTGAGCCGCCGTTGAATAAGGTCTGGGGAGAGTTCCTTCAGCACAACCTCTCCCCACGCGTTCTACACCGATAATTTCGTCAACAGAGCGCAGTCTCTCGATTTTGCTTCTTAACCGAACACCAGTACCTCACAAAGCATCCTCGGCTAGCTGTTTCTGAAGCCTGAGTTCTGTGGCGGAGCGGTTGGACTGGCGGTTTCGACGAGAGAATCATGGACGGATCGGCGGAGAGCCGTCGCTGTCGGCGGCGGCTGCCGCCGACGCGACAGCGTCGCCACTCCCACCGTTGGCTAGCCCGGTCGGGAGTTACCGGTGGAACCGGTCGTCTGGTGGTCGGTTCGCGGGGACGGCCCGACGCACCGCGAGGGCCGTCCACGCTGCTCGACGGACCATATTGATGAACTCCTTGAACGACCACTCCCAGAGGCGACGCCCCCCACGGCGGGGCGTCGCCACGTATTCCCAGTGCAAATACCGCCAGACGTTCTGTAACAGCAGGCTCACCACGACGTACAACAGCCGTACGACCGGATTTTGTGTCGAGGTCGTCGCGATACTTTGCTCGGAGAGTCGATAGCTTGCCTCGATACCGAAGCGTTTCGCGTAGTGGTATCGAGCGTCCCGTGGTGAGTCGATGAACGGCGCGTCAGCGGCGTAGCCGTGACGCGCCACCCCATGTTCGTCGTACCGTCCGTTTTGGTAGGTACAGTCGATGTAGACGGGAAACTCGACGGTCCAGCTGTGACCGTCGAGTTTCGCTGTCAGACTGTGCTGAATCACGCGACTCCATCCTTCTGAGAGTTCTCGCTTGATCGTCCGTCCCCAGCGGACGATCGGCATGACGTACGCGTGGTTGTGCGCCTGAAGCAGCGTCAAACACTTGCTGTCGTAGAATTCGCGGTCAAGATAGACGGCCTTGACACCGAGGTCAAGGCCGTCGAGAATACCGAGGAACTCTGCGAGGACACTGCTGGCGGTGTCGCCGTCTTCGAGACGGCGCACCGCCAGCGTGTAGCGTTTGTTCTTCACACGCGCGTAGAGTGTCGCGTACGCGTGGAACGCGGTGGTTCCACGCTTCGCTTGTGAGTGATACAGGCCGTCCGTGTCGTCTTCGTCACCATAGTAGGGCCGCAGGTGGAGGTCTGCGCAGACCTCCACCTGCTGGGGAAGGACGTCGAGAACGTCTTTCTGGAGGAGCATGTTGCCAACCTGTTCGAGCGTTTCTAGATCGAATTTAGTGCGGAGATGGTAGAGAACGGAGTTTTCGTGGGGTGCATCTTCGCTTCTCTCACAGAGCGTTGAGACTGAGGTCCCGTCGGCGCACGCGCCGACGAGGACCTCGTAGATGTCTTCTGCATCGAGTTCAGCGTTTTCAGCGAGTGAGAGAGCAACTTCCTCGTCAAGAGAGTTGACGAGGAAGTTAAGGAGCTGGTCCTCGTGGATTTCATCGTCTGTTTGCTGGTTGTTGGACACATCTTCAGCAAGCAGACGTCTCAACTAACCGGCTTTGTGATGTACTGAACACGGATGCACATGCTAGCTGAGGGTGGTTGACCTCGATAGGTCCGTCAAAAACAAGCGTACGCGAAAAAGCGTTCGAGGAGCGAGACGACGGGTAAGACGACCCCTGTTCAGTCGGAGTGTACCTTGGAGTCCATTACGTCGCGGAGTGCGTCGCCAATCAGATTGAAACCCATGATGGTGAACCCAAGTGCCAAGCTTGGCCACAGCATGAACCAGATCGACGAGTGCAGGTGACTGCGCGAGACGGAAATCATGTAGCCCCAGTCGGGGAACGGTGGCTGCGTACCGAGGCCGAGGAACGAGAGCGATGTCCCGATGAGGATGCCGAAGCCGACACGGATTGACGCCTCAACCAAAATGGGCGAACTAACGTTCGGAAGAATCTCACGGAACGCGATGTGGTAGAGGGATTCTCCGCGCGCCTCCGCGGCCGTGATGTATTCCTCGTTCTTCACTGAGAGGGTACTGCTCCGTGTGATACGCGCAATACCGGGGGTGAAGACGACACCGATGGCAAGGATCGTGTTTACGATGCCGGAGCCCAGTACTGTCACGACGAGCAGGGCCAGCAACAGCGAAGGGATGCTGAGCAATGTGTCCATCAGCCTCATCATCAGCTCATCGAACCGGCCGCCAAGGTAGCCCGAGACGATACCGATGGGGACGCCGAAGACTAGTCCAAACGCAGTCGAAGCGAGTCCGATGATGATACTCGCACGGCCACCGTAGAGTACCCGTGACAGCAGGTCGCGGCCGTAGTCGTCGGTGCCGAGGAGGTACTGTCCACCCGGCCCCGCGAACTTGTCGGCGACGTGGATCGCCGTGGGATCGTATGGTGCAATCAATGGTGCCGCGAGACTCAACACGAGGATGGGTGCGAGAAAGCACACGCTGATGAACCCTTTCCTCGTGGAGAGTAGCCCGAACACGACGCTCGAAACACGACTTGTCAACGGTTCCGTAATCCGTACCGACTCAGTAGTTGATTCGCCAGTTGCCATTATTCTTCCTCACCGTATTCGATTCGCGGATCCAGATAGGTGTACAGCACGTCAGCCGTGAGATTCGAGAAGGCGTACACGATGGCCAGTAGCATGACCGTCACTTGGATCACCGGCAAGTCACGCGCCTGAATCGACCGGACGAGGAGCCTACCGAGACCCGGGAAGGTGAACACCTCTTCCACGACGACGATACTCCCAAGAAGGTAGCCGACGTTCAGCGTGAGCAGGGTGATCGTCGGCAGCAGTCCATTTCTGAGTGCGTGCCGGGAGATAACTTTCGTCTCACTCAATCCCTTAAGCCGCGCCGAGCGCACGTAGTCCTTCCGCAGAACTTCCACGACTTCCGACCGAGTCAGCCGCATTACGTGCGCGGTCAAGATAATTGATAATGTGACGCTTGGCAGTATCAGATGTTTCGCCCACGTGACCACTCCAGAACTCAGCGGCTCGTAGCCACCGTAGGGGAGAATCTGAAAGACCGGCCCGGTGAAGAGCGCAATGAACGCCGTCCCGATGACGAACTCAGGCAAGCTGACACCGGCGTAGCCACCCGCGCTAGCCAAGAGGTCCCAGATAGAGTCCTGCTTGATCGCGGCGAGTACACCTAGTGGTATCGCTGTTACCGTCACGAGAATTGATGTAATTGCTGCAAGTTGTGCCGACCGGACAAGGCGGGGGAAGATGAGTTTCGCGACCTCCTGACGATTTGAAAAGCTGATCCCCCAGTCGCCGGTCACAAACCCGACCAACCAATCAAAATACTGGACGTACCACGCGCGGTTCAACCCGAGTTGCTGCTCAATGGCGGCTATGCTTTCTTCTGTCGCCTGCTTGCCCAAGATCATGACTGCCGCGTTACCCGGCAGCAGTTGCGTGATGGCGAAGATAATCAGGGAGATTAACAGGAGGGTCACCCCGATATACCCCATCCGCTTGACTAGGTATGCGCTAAATGCGGACATGCTACATGAGTTCAACCCTCACATACTATCTTATATCTTTCCCCCTATGAATCTCATAGGCCGTCACCGGACACTGTGAGAAACATATTTGTATGAGACTGTACACAATAAGCGTAAGAATGAGTGTTGTTAGTGAGACTCATACTAGTCAAGACGGCCGTTCAGTGCTTTCCGTCGATGATCTGTCCGTCGAGTATCGAACCGACGACGGGGCGGTTAAGGCGGTTCGCAACGTTTCGCTCCATATCGAACCCGGCGAGACGCTCGGTATCGCCGGCGAAAGTGGGAGCGGCAAGAGTACGCTCGCACTCGCAATACTCCGGTATCTGGAGGGAAACGGCCGAATCACGGGTGGAACAATCGAGTACGACGGGCGACCCGTCCTTGATCTCTCCTCACGGGAACTCAGAGAACTCCGGGGGAACGAGATCGCTCACGTTCCGCAGGACCCAAACACGGCACTGAACCCGAGCATGACGGTCGGCGACCAGATTTCGGAGGTTGTCCGGACCCACCGCGATGTCTCGCGGTCGGAGGCAATGGAACAGACGTACGAAGTACTTCACGAGGTCAATCTCCCGGACCCGAAGACGAACGCCTCACAGTATCCGCACGAACTTTCCGGCGGCCAACAGCAGCGTGTCCTTCTGGCCATCGCCTTGGCGTGCCAACCGAAACTTCTCATCCTCGACGAACCGACGACCGGACTGGACGTTACTACGCAGGCAAAAATTCTCGACCTCATCGACGATCTCATCGAGGAACGGGACACAAGCGTCCTGCTCATCACGCACAACCTCGGCGTGATTAATCAAATCGCCGATCGGGTTGGCATCATGTACGCCGGCGAGATCATGGAGGTGGGAGCGACGGACGAGGTGTTCCGTTCACCGACGAACCCCTATACCCAGGGGTTGCTCGCGTCGCTACCGCAGGGAGAGGACCGCCGTCTAAAGCCGATCCCAGGCCAGATCGGCGATCTACGGACAATCCCGGACGGCTGCGTCTTCGCCGATCGGTGTGAGTTCGCTACTGACGAATGTCGAGAGGGTTCCGTCGAGAAGGTGAGCGTCGACGGTAACCCATCACATATGACCCGATGTCGGCGGTGGAAGCATGCGGTGGCGAACCCCATCCAAGCGGACACCCAGACGCTTGAACGCGGGGAAGGGTCGGAACGGCCGACACTCATCAAAGCGCAGAACGTCACGAAATATTTCGGCGAGAGTTCGTTCCTTGACCGCGTGTTCGACGGTGAGCCACCGGTCAAGGCCGTTGACGGTGTGGACCTACACGTCCGCGAGGCGGAGACGCTCGGTGTCGTCGGCGAGTCCGGTTGTGGAAAGAGTACCTTGGGGTCGGTACTACTGAACCTCCTCCCGTCCACAGACGGGAAGATCTCCTTCCGGGAGACGACGTTCGATGAGATGGAAGACAGTGACTGGAAGGAGTTCCGTTCAGAGTGTCAGGTAGTGTTCCAGAACCCGCATTCAAGTCTAAACCCGAAGCATACAGTCGGGGAGGCGATAAAGCGGCCACTAGAGCTGTTCACCGATCAGTCCGAGGACGAACAGCGCGAGCGTGTCGCCGAACTCCTGACACGGGTCGGTCTCCAGCCGAGCTACGCAAACCGCTACCCGCGGGACCTCTCCGGGGGAGAGAAGCAGCGCGTTGCCATTGCCCGCGCATTCTCGGTCAACCCCTCGTTCGTCGTGCTCGATGAACCCGTCTCAGCGCTTGACGTAAGCGTCCAAGCAAGTATCCTCAACCTGTTGACCGAACTCCAGGAAGAGTACGGTACCTCCTATCTTCTCATCAGCCACGACTTCAGCGTCGTTAACTACATCAGTGACCGGATAGCCGTCATGTATCTCGGCAACTTCGTTGAGGTTGGCTCGACTGAGTCGGTCTTCGACCCCCCCTTCCACCCGTATACGCGCGCGCTGCTGTCAAATATTCCGTCAGCGGACCCGAGCGTGGAACGAGAGCGGATCTACCTCGAAGGCGACGTTCCGAGCGCGCGGGACCCACCGTCGGGCTGTCCGTTCCGAACCCGGTGTCCGCAGAAGATCGGTGATGTTTGTGAACGGGACGTCCCGACGCTCGAAGCCGTCAACCCTGACGACCCGAATCACTTGGTCTCGTGTCATCTCGACAGCGAAGAGATGACGCCGACTGAGGACCTGCTGTAACCCGTGTCTCTGCTATAAAACTCGTCGACAAACCATTTCATTCTCCGATCATCAACTGTTGCGGAGGCGGTGCCACCGTGAGATACAACACCTGGTTGACGTGACAGAAATTGTGTGCTATCGCTGGTTGGAACAGGGTCCGCCACTTCGCTTAGTGGGATTGCATCGGAAGAAACGTTGCGCGGTGACTTGACGCGAAGGGCCGCGTCGCGCTCTGGGGGCCGTGTGTCGGTTCGACTCGGTTCGAACCTGCTCATGGTTCGTTAATTGCCATGACCGCACGCAGAGTCTGCGCGGTGTAGATGTCGGTTTCGGTGCTCGTCAGACGGTGTCCTCTCGCGAACTTCGATTACTTTGTCGGCGCGTCCGAGCCGAGTGCGTACTCATCTGGGTAGATCTGGTAGGCGAGTGGGTTAAGATTGTACTTCTCGACATAGTTCTTCGAGGCCCCGATGGTGTCGATGTAGAACGATATCGCGTACGGTCCCTCGTCGCGCACGAGCTTCTGCGCAGTCTGCATGTACTGCTGTTTCTGGTCTACATCGGTCTCCGCGATGGCCTTGTCGATGACCTCGTCGAACTCTTCGTTCGACCAGTCAGACTCACCGTTCCAGTTGCCCTCCGAGTGCAGCATGAGCTTCATGAAATTCGCTCCGCTGATACGCATCCCGTAGGCACCGACGTAGAAAGGTGACTTCTTCCAGACTGTCGCACTCCAGTTGCCATAGCTCATCGTCTCCAATTCGAACTCAATACCGGCTTCTTTAAGTTGCTCTTGCATCAGCACAGCGGTCCCCCGCATATGTGGGATATTGCTAGCTGTCTGGAGCGTGAGGTCGAATTCCTCGGTGAGGTTAATGCCATCGGGGTAACCTGCCTCCGCGAGCAGTTCCTTCGCCTTCTCGAGGTCGCGCTCGGGTGCGCCGATATCCGAGTAGTACTCGTATGCCGGCGATAGCAGCGAGTCCTGACCGATGGTCCCGAGACCATCCTGAACCGCGTTCAGGATCGCCTCGCGGTCGATGGCGTGCTTGACCGCTTGACGGACCCGTGGGTCGGACCACGGCTCAACGCTCACGTTCATCACGAAGTTCGCAATCTCGCCGCCTGGTGTCCGGTGGGCAGTCACGCTGTCAAGACTTTGGAGCAGTCCCCACTGACCGTAGCCGGGCTGCCAGATGATGTCGATATCACCTGATCGTAGCGCATTGACTTGGTTGCTCTTCTCGGGAATGGTGATCTGGCTGATACGGTCGATGTACGGGAGCGACTCACCATCGTCACCTGTTCGGTAGTAATCGTCGTACGCGACCCCAACAAGCTGATCGCCCGGAGCGAACGACTCCAGCGTGAAGGCACCTGACCCGTGTTCTTCGGTCCCGAGTGCTTGGCGCTTCTTGGCGTCGGTGACGATGTCCTCCGGGACGATAGAACCCCAACCCTTCGAGACGAGCTTATGGAAGTCGGAGTTTTGGGTCCCAAGGGTGAATTTGACCGTACGCTTGTCGACAGCCTCGACCTGCTGGATATCGCCCATCGTCCCCATGCCGGGGCTCCCGACTTCCTCGTCGTATACCGTATCGAACGTCGCTTTCACGTCGGCGGCGGTCACCGGACTTCCGTCGTGGAACGTTGCCTCACGCAGCGTGAACGTCCACTCGTCGGAGGCATCGTTCGACGACCAGTCCTCTGCCAAGTCGCCGTACGGTTCGAGGTTAGAGTCGACGCGGGTGAGCGTGGAGTAGAACAGCTTCACACCCCACCGTTGGGGGAACTTCGACTGCATCATGACCGGGTTGATGGTCGTCGTCTCCGGCGTGATGGCGATCCGGAGATGGCCACCGCGTAGGTTGCCGGAACTTGATTCGGACGACGAGTCGGTGTCCTGATCCGAGTCCGAATCCGAAGACGTCCCCAGCGTTCCCTCTTGGTTCGAGCCACCTGTGCAGCCGGCGATTCCTGTCACAGCACTTCCACCGAGCAGTCCTAGGTACCGCCGTCTATCAAGCGCAGTATCCGAATCCATTGCTAACTCATATTGCATTGCACGTCAAAGACTAACATGCATATTAATAAATATTTTGGTGGTCGGGAATTCAGCCGTTCCATAGAGACGAGAGCGGTTCAAACCCGAGCGACCTGGTCGCACCACCGAAATCGTTGACGTCCTCAAATCTTATGCGCGCAAGGCCGAAGTCCAGTCACAAGAAAGGTGTTCACCCTCTGGTGTACCAGTGATTTGCAGTACGCAAATCGGATTGCGACAGCAATGCCACAGATCATTACATCCATACGCCTGTAATAGATACGCTAGTGAGGTACACCAGTGCCGGCACCTCGCGTTTATGTGTCACAGAAACGCGGACACGAACATCGAAAACGACTATGTTTGTCATCTACAAATGTCATGTACTATTGGTTTTGAAGCGTAGTGATGTTCACACTGATGATGTTGGCAGCCTCCAGCACTTGCTCGCTCAGTTCGTCGTGGAGACGGTCGAACGTGAATCGACTCTTCGGTCCCGAGATGCTAATCGCCCCGTAGAGAGCCTTATTGTTCTCGATGGGCGCGCCAATGGCGCGCGTTCCGATGATCTCCTCCTGATCGTTGATGGCGTAGCCTTGTTCCCGTATGGTCTCGAACTCATCAAACAGTTTGTCGGGGTCAGTGATGGTATTCTCGTTCATTGATGGCAACCCCTGTTCTTCGACGACCCGCCGCGCCTCCTCAGGCGGGAGATGTGCTAAATACGCCTTACCCGTGGAACCCCAGTGGAGATAGTCGTGTTTTTTGAGCTTCATGTTGTTGAAGTCCTGCGAGATACCCCTCTCGCCGCGTGCCTTGTGCAGGAAGACGCCACGGCCGTGTTCGCAGGTCATCAGGTGCGCGAACTCGCCAGTCTCCTCCGCGAGGTTCTCCGTAACCTCCTTTCCGGCTCGGTATAGGATGTTGTTGTCGATGACGTGTCGTCCCTTGTTGACGAACTTCATTCCCAGTTCGTACTGCCCGTTGTCTTTGACTAGATAACCCTCTTCGTGCAGCGTCGCCAGATGGTTGTAGGCACCGCCGGGCGAGATGTCCAGTGTCTCGGCGACCTCAGTAACGGTGGCTCCACCGTTCTCCTCCAAAACGTCGATGACGCTGCAGGTGGTCTCGACCGTCTTCAGTGTCCGGGGCGAACTGTTTCTCATGTCTGCGATATGTTTAGAAGCCAATTCACATATTCTTTTTGCAGGATACAAACGAGCGACAAGCGAGAAAGCCCTGACGGGCCGCAACGGATCGCATTGAGACGCGATGGGCTGTTCGACCACCCCGGAGATGGAGAGCCACGACGAACCAGTCATATTCACCTAATGCCATGGCTTTAACACTATCCTTCTGCAACGACTGACTATGCGATCGAGCAGTACACAGTACGACGTCATAGTCATGGGTGTCGGCGGTATCGGTAGTGCAGCCGTCTACCATCTAGCACGACGAGGACTCGATGTCTTAGGGTTAGACCAGTACAATATCCCGAACTCCATCGGCTCATCACACGGTGACTCGCGGTTGATCCGGCTGACGAACCACGAGGACCCCGAGTACGTCCCACACGTTCGGCGGTCAATCTCTCTGTGGGAGTCCCTAGAAGAGGAGTACGGCGAACAGCTTCTCCACCGCACAGGGACAGTCGACGCCGGCCCAGCTGACAGCGAGACTGTGCGAGGATCCCTCAAGGCTTGTACGGACTACGACCTGCCGTATGAGCATCTCTCCGCCGGGGAGTTGTCGGAGAAGTTCCCCGGCTTCGAACTCCCTCAAGAGTTCGAGGCGGTCTACCAACCAGACGGAGGGTTCATCAACCCCACCAAGTGCGTCCAGGCACACGTGGAACTCGCCCAGGAACACGGTGCGACCACGCACGCCCACGAGACAGTGGTCGACTGGGAGTCAACGGCGAACAGCGTCACCGTCGAGACGGACCGGACGACCTACGAGGCTAACCACGTCGTCGTCACGGCCGGCGCGTGGACGCAGTTGCTCGTCGAGGAACTGGAAGAGACATTGACGCCTTGGCGAGTTATCGTCGGCGGTTTCCAGCCGGAGAATCGAAGCCAGTTCACGGCCGACTCTTTCCCCGTCTTCTCTATCGAGGACGAACAACAGAGCTACTACGGAGGTCCTGCAGCGGGGACATCGGGGTTCAAATTCGGCCTCGTTGACAACCTAGAGGATGTTGCGGACCCGAACGACTTCGACCCCCGGCCAACTGAGAAGGAGCGCGAGCGGTTGCGGACAGTACTCCACGAGAACGCTCAACGGTACTTCCCTGAAGGGGCGAAGAGTATCAAGCGGCTGAAGACCTGCATGGTCACGCACACGCCGGACCAAGACTTCATCGTCGACTATCTACCGTCAGATCCCAACGTCGTCGTCGGTGCAGGATTCTCCGGAAAGGGCTTCAAGTTTAGCTGCCTCATGGGTGAGCTGCTGGCGGATCTCGTGACTGAGAGTGACTCGGCTGTCGACATCGACCTGTTCGACATCGATCGGTTTCAAACTATGCCCCGGTAAGCTGGCGCATTGACCCGTGCTTGCGTACCAGCCAGCTCTGACGATTGCTGTCAGTCATGCTACAGAGATCTACTGTGAGATCTGTGAGCCGTGCTACTCCGGGACGTACCGGTCACTGGAGAGAGACAATACTGCGCTGGTAGTGTTCAGGTAAGTGGATTCCATGTGAAGGCGAATGGAGTAATACTAGAAGTAATCACTCACCTCCGAGGACAGTGAGTTGGTCAACAACGGTGTCGATCGCTGTTGTTAGCTCGTCAAGCGAGTCAAGGAAGCGGTTACTAAGTGCCTTTTGCAGTTGTCTCCAGCATTCTTCGACCGGATTCAACTCCGCTGAATACGAGGGTAGCGTTACGAAGGCGAGGTCGTCACGGGCCGCCAGGTTCGTGACGGGCGACGCCTAGAAATACGGCGCTCCATCCAGCACCACGAGTAAGTCATCTTCAAATTCGTTACATAGTGCTAAAATGAAATGTTTCGCGTGTTCGGCGGTAACGTACTCTTCGAATCGCGAGAAGAAGCGATCACCGTCATAGTGGCTAGCGTAACTTTTGAAGATAGTCACCGAGGTAATTGTCGATCCAAGAGGCTGCGAAGCTCAGCTTGGTCGTGAGTTGCTCAAAGAGCTTGGTGAGGAGAGCGTGGTATTCTGCCGCGCTCTCCACGATCAACGGCGACGCTTCCCATTTCAAGCTCTTCCAGACCTGCTCGATTGGATTCAAATCCGGTGAGCCAACCGGCAGAAACACGAGATCGATCCCTAGTTGATGGGCTCGCTTGCGCGTATACTCGCACACGTGTGACGAAAAGTTATCCAACACGAGTAGAATCCGGGCATAGTGCCTAGCGTAACTTTTGAAGATAGTTACCGAGGTGATTGTCAATCCAAGAAGCTGCGAAGCTCAGCTTGGTAGTGAGTTGCTCAAAGAGCCTGGTGAGGAGAGCGCGGTATTCTGCCGCGCTCTCCACAATCAGCGGCGAGGCTTCCCATTTAAGGCTCTTCCAGACCTGTTCGATTGGATTGAGATCGGGCGAGCCAACTGGGAGAAACACCAGATCAATCCCAAGTTGGTGTGCTCGCTTGCGCGTGTACTCACACACGTGCGACGAGAAGTTGTCCAACACGAGCAGAATCCGGCCGCCCGGATTCTGCTCGCGGACTCCTTCGAGACATTCGCAAATCCGCTCTTTCTCTTGAGTGCTCGGAAACTGCAGCACACTCTCACCGGAGACCGCATAGAACCCGACCGCTGGTTCGTCTAACTTCACCAGCGGTCGGGTGATGTGCGGATCATCCACGGTGTAGAGCCGCTGTGAGTTATCCCACGGTTGTGGATGAGATGTGTCGAGAAATCCAAGGACGGTCCCACCGTCCGTTCGGATTTCTTCGTCAACAACCCAGCCTTCGTCGTCATCTCCATCGCGTTTGTTGTGTGGCTCACCAGACTCCTCGTCGAACGCGTCGGCGACGCGTTCGTCGAGAATCTCTTCGGCGTTTTCAGGCCGTGATGGACGCTTAGTCCGCGGAATTGCGTAGGAGAGACCGAGCTTTTCGAGGAAGGTACTCAGGTAGACCGGATGAAATTCGACGTCGAATTCTTGCTTGATAAGATGCTGTATTTCTTGTTTCTTCCAGGGCTGACCCTCACGGAGAAGTTCCAAGAGATGCTGTTGTTGTTTTTCGTCGAGCTTCGGGGGCCTGCCGCCCCCGAAGTTCGGCATCAGAAGGCCGAGACCGCCTTTGTTCCATCGGCGTGCCCACCGAGTACCAGTAGCGGAGGACCTGCCGACGTCGTCGGCAGCGTCCTCCAAAGTTGCGCCCTTGTAAACTCGTTTGATGAAGATAAGCCGCTCAGTGAGTTTCTGGTCAGTAGACTCCATAAGGAGTCGGTCGAGATCGTCCTCACTGAGGTGACGGACGATCTCTTTGCGGCGATCTCCAGACATACTCACACATCAGATTCCAGCTTCATAACTTCCCCTAAGCACTACGCTCGCGCAACTCATCAGAGGGAAACGCTCTTTGAATCCGGTCAACTATGACCGAATCCGGTGGGCTGTAGGTCATACTTCCCACCGGGTTCCTCAATCAGGTAGTTGCGACGATATCAAATCAACAGACAGCAACTGGATTCTTCGTTAAACTAGAACGGATGGTTGTGGCACATTTGATTTTATCAACGACGCATTTCACGATGGGTTCACGAAGTTCTCGGTAGTTTCAACAAGGCAAGCAACAGCATTTGCTTTTTTGTCGTCCGGTTGGTGTCAAAGCTGTCTCTCGCAACGGTCGTCAAGGTCGAGAAATAAGTGAGTGGCGAACACCTACTCGTCGATCATCTCGCGGAGACGTATCGTACGTTCGTTCAGCGTCTCCAACGCTTGAGAATGACCCTCAACTTCAGACTCTAACGCTGACGTTCTATCTTCCAAACTTGAAAGCCGGGACACCACCTCATCAAGGTCCTCAACAACCATTGATAGCTGGTCCCCACCGTCGCTGTCCTGCTCGTCTGCGAGGTCGTCAACGCGGTCGTGCAGATGGCTGAGCGCCGTCGACAAGTCCGACACCTCGTGCCGTAGGTCAGCCACATCCCCCTCGGAAACGCCAACTCGTACTTCGGTCTGGTCGTCGAGGTCACGAGCGACGCGCTCACCTTCGGCGGTCAGCGCATACACGTTCGCAGGAATCGGAGCGCCGACGTCCTCCTCACCCACCTTCTCAATCAGCCCCATCTCCGCCAGCGACCGCGCCTGTTTGCCGAGGTTCGAGGTCGTCATCTCACCTATCGATCTCTTGATATTAGATGTATTTCCCCGCCCACCACGCTCGTCGAGAGCCGACAGAATTTCCCGCTGAGTTTCGTTCAACTGCTCCATATCCAACACGAAACACGCCACCTACAAAATCATATTCCCTATGGAACGCCTTACGGAACAAGCGGCGCGAGGAAACAATGGCCTATGCGAACCAAACCACGCCAAGCGGCGACCGGAGGGGCAGGCAGGCCGAGCGTACGAGAACGACCAGAGAGCGAGCGACGACGAGAGGCGACACCAGTCACATCACAAAACAGAGAAGACACCCGATAGAGCGACGATAAAGACACCGGGGGGAACGTCACGAACCCCCCGGCAGTGACGCGGTCAGCGTCACCATGACACCGGGCACGGCGACGAGACTGGGACGTCGCAATGAGGGGAGAAACAGCAGCCACGGCAGAAGCGACCACGTCGAAAACGACACAGGACCGTGGCGGCGAAAGGAGTGACGACCAGGACAACGCCAGCGGCGACCGAAAAGTGAGCGAAACGCGACCAGAACTCTGAGCCCGCGAACAGCGACCAATGGCGACCACGTGACGAGCGACGACGACGACGGTGACGGGGGCGACCGTGATAGAGAACTCCGTCGACGACGATTTACAAAACGAACCAGCGGCCGACACCCTACGACAGTAACGACGTCGAGAGCTAACGTGGCGCCACAGAATGAGTGTGGACTGTGGTTCCGACGGCGGAACCCCAAGAGAAACGAGAGCGAAACAGCGGTCCAGATGTTGGAGGCAATGACCGTGGGGACACCGGCCTGCAAATGCGAGGACGAGTATCCGGTGGTGGTGAGCGAGCAGCGACGAGAACTGGCCTCACAGCGCCGCCAGTCATCTTCCGAGACGTGAACAAAGATGGGCCTGCCAGCAATGCAAACGTACCTGAGTGCAACTGTGAGCGATGGCGAGTGAACTCCCGGCCTATCGACGCCGATATCTCGAGTTCGATGACGATCCCGATGCCGGAGAGGCGAAGACGGGGACTGCAGAAGCGACGCCCCAATTGGACATATACGCTCACATATATGTCCACATATACGTTGACGGTGAACGCGAAACGTGAGACGAGACGAGACGAGACGTGGAACCCCAGCTGTACGCCTCAACCATCAAGACTGCTGGTGACGATGGCCGGTGAACTCCCGCTCCGAGGGAGCGAGCGGATATCCCAAGCGAGCGACTGAGCGCGGTGCGGTGTTTCTGACGACGAGGCCAGGCCTCCATGTGCTGCTTGTCGAACTGGTGGGTGTCCGTGTGAGCGATGCCCGCGTGGTGTCTGGCCTGTCGACGACCGTCTGGTGTCCGTGTGAGCGATGCCCGCGTGGTGTCCGGCCTGTCGACGACCGTCTGGTGTCCGACCTGTCGATGGCAGGTTCAGAGTTCAACGTGCGGTGCTGTTGCGTACGGCAGTCGCTTTGGGGGTTCGCGCCGACTCGCACCAGTATCGGTCGGTTTGGCGAGTTTTGAACCGAATACGTCGCATATACACATTCGTATATCCGGGGTAAGTGGCCGCTGTCGTCAAAAAGGAGCGGTTAGAGGGCTATTCGCGCAGTTCGGTGACTCCGCCGTCGAACTCGTCGAGCGTGACCCACGACTTGCCGCGCCGGAGTTGCGTCAGGATGGTCGTCGTACCGTGGCCGTCGGCCATGAAGTGAGCCTGCTCGTCAGGGATGTGGACACGGAGGACGTAGTCGTTCCGGGGCGAGAGGCCGTTCGGTTCGTCGATGCGTCGGACGGTTCCGAGGACGGGGAAGCCGTCGCGGAACGCGCCGCCGCCTTCGACCATGTGAATGACGACCTCGTCGCCCGTGTCGGCGGGGGCGGCCTCGTGCGCTCGGTAGGCGCTCGGGTGTCGAGTCGGGTCGGGGTAGTCGCCCGCCATCATGCGTCACCTCCGACGTCGACGACAGGGTGGTCACGGGCGACTCGTGGCCCCTCGCGACAGCTGGCGCACCGCATCTGCGGGTAGTTCTTCCCGTCGCCGTCCTCGCTGACGTCGACCCACACTTTCACGAGGTCGTCGCGTTCATCACCGCACGCATCGCATCGGCCCTGACGGTAGGGTGCGTCGCTCATCGGTCCACCTCCGCAACGCTGACGCCGACCATCTCTGCGACGGCGCACATCTGCCCGAACAGGTCTTCGCTCGCGTCGCACGTCGCGTTGGCGTGGACGACCATCTCGGTGGCAATCTCGTCGTGAAGGTCGAACACGTCGCGAGCGCCGCGTTGTCCCGCGCACTTCGCCGTCGCGACGTGGGCGACGATGAGGCGAGCGGCGAGATCAACACCGAGCGCAAAGTCGGTCGTGGTCGCGAGTCCCGCCGCATTCAGGGCACAGCGTTCGTGGTCGACGCGGGTGCGAAGCGTCTTGAACGCGCGATGCTCGTTGTGCGTGAGGTCGTCGGCGTGCAGCGAGAGGAACTCATCGACTGCGTGGAGGTGGTCGGTGAGGTCGTTCCGTTCTTCGCCGTGCAGTACGACGTGAGTCGAGCCGCTGTTGTCTGCTACCATCACGTCTACTACTTACATCCCCACACACTTAGTAATAACGCCATAGCGTAATTAGAGACGACAGATACAGTCGTTCTGCCGAACAGCGCACCAAAGACGCCACTCGTGAGGTCGGTAGAACGGTGCTGTTGACTCGCCTGCTCGGTTAATAACTCAGACACCACCGTGTCGAGTGTGTCGTGTGGTGGGGGAGTCGTGTCGAGTGGATGAGTCGATTGTCGTGGAAACCGCATGACGGCAGTCGGATTGGACGAACACCAACACACACACACCGCGTGTCGAGTGGCTAGGGGGAAAACGGGGTCGGGGGTCTGACGAGAGTCTATATATCAGCAATACCTTTACATGACAGTAGATATAACAGTAACCGTACTGGGAACAAAACACGTATAATTACGGTTGTTGTAGTAGTGAATTATTAACAACCGAGCTTCCGCGTCGCGTGGTTGACCCGACCCACTCGACATACGGTGTGTGTGTGTCCATTCCGACCGTGATTCCAACACTGTCTTGCGATCTTCACCTTTTTTCTGCCGACCCACTCGACACACCACCCGTGCCACTCGACACACTCGTCACGGCAGTCCCCTGCACTCGACGCACTCGACACGGTGGTGTGTCCATTCGACGCACTCGACACGGTGGTGTTCCCCTGCACTCGTCACACCCGACATGGTGGTGTCCTCACTCGACGCACTCGACACGGTGGTGTAGGTATTCGACACACTCGACATGAGGGTGTCCACTTGACGCACTCGACACGGGGGACCGCCCACTAGACACACTCGACACGATGGTGT